>NZ_LZLU01000097.1:0-22925 GCF_001673415.1 Mycobacterium sp. 1165196.3
CCCATCGGGCATGCCATCGCCGACGCCGTGGCCAACGACGTGGTTCGCGGGGTGATCGCGACCGACGCCCTGATCGGCACCTTCGCCCGCCTCGACGAACCGACGCTGACACAGAACGTCTGCTTCCTGTATCACGTGCTCGGCGGCGGCACCGGAGACTGGGACGTCCCGATCGGCGGCATGGGCGCGGTGACCACCGCCCTGGCCGCGGCGGCGGTCCGCCATGGCGCCCAAATATGCACCGGCGCAGACGTTTACGCCGTCGACCCGGCCGGCGAAGTGCGCTATCGCGCCGGGGAGGACGACCACCGTCTTACCGCCCGGTTCGTCCTGGCCGGCGTCGCACCCACCGTCCTGGCCGGACTACTCGGCGAAGAACCGGCGCCCGCGGCGGGCGGCGCGCAGGTCAAGGTGAACATGGTGCTGGCCCGGCTGCCCCGGCTACGCGACCACGCTGTCACACCCGAACAGGCCTTCGCGGGGACCTTCCACGTCAACGAGACCTGGACACAGCTCGACACCGCCTACGCGCAGGCCGCCGCGGGCCGACCGCCGAATCCCTTGCCGTGCGAGGCCTACTGCCACTCGCTGACCGATCCCAGCATCCTGTCGGCGGACCTGCGCGACGCGGGAGCGCACACGATGACGGTGTTCGGCCTGCACACCCCGCATTCGCTGTTCGACGGCGTCGACGCCGACGCGCTGCGCCACCGGCTGACCGACGACGTGCTCGCATCGATGAATTCCGTTCTTGCCGAACCGATTCAAGACCTGTTGCTGACCGACGCGCAGGGCGGCCCCTGCCTCGAGACCACCACCACGCTGGATCTCGAGAAGACGCTGCACATGAGCGGCGGCAACATCTTCCACGGCGGCCTGTCCTGGCCGTTCGCCGAGGATGACGACCCGCTGGACACGCCGGCGCGGCAATGGGGTGTGGCCACCGCACACGATCGAATCATGCTGTGCGGCTCCGGAACCCGCCGCGGTGGAGCGGTGTCGGGGATCGGCGGCCACAACGCCGCGATGGCGGTGCTGGCGGCGCTCGATCACCGGTCGTGATCAGTGCAACGTCGCGGCTCGGCAGAGCACCACGAATGCCGCCAAGAGGAGTAGCGCGATGTTGACCGCGACCGCGCGGCGTTCGTGCAGCCGCGTGTGCGCCCACACGGCGCCGACCATGACCACGCACAGGCCCGCCGCTGCGAGCGGCGTCAAGATCAACGCAATGCCCGTCAGTCCCGGCGCGACAAGTCCTGCCGCGGCGAGGATCTCCGATGCGGCGGTGAAACGGACGACCGGCATGGGAAACATGGCGATGCCGGTCTGACCCGTGGCCAGTAGTCGTTCGCGGCTGAATGTGAGCTTGACCGTTCCGGACAGGGCGAATATCGCGGCCAGGACGATTTGCGCTGACCATAGCGCGGCGTTCATCGTCTTCCCTTTCTTTCGAGCGGACGACCCTGAGACGAACGACGGCCGCCGCGCGTGACATCGGTGGGCGATCCAGCTCGCTACCTGTCACACCACCGACGGCTCGGTCGTCTACAGAACATGACGACTCCTCCCACCGACCCCCCGCCCGGCGACAGTGCCGAACAGCAAGGGGACGCGGCCGAGCTGCGGCCGCTGCTGTTCGCCATCGCCTATCGCATGCTGGGCAGCGTCACCGACGCCGAGGACATCGTGCAGGGAACGTATCTGCGCTACCTCGACTACTTGCAGCACGGTCACCACGTCGAGTCACCGCGCTCGATGTTGACCACCATCGCAACCCGCCTCGCGATCGACCATCTGCGCTCCGCCCGCGTGCAACGCGAAAAGTACCTGGGCCCTTGGCTTCCCGAGCCACTGATCACCTCGACCGTTCCGGACGCCGCCGATGTTGCCGTCATGTCCGACTCGGTGTCGATGGCGTTTCTGCTGCTGCTGGAGACGCTCTCACCCGTGGAGCGCGCCGTTTTCTTGCTGCGCGAGGTGTTCGCCTACGACTACGCCGACATCGCGCGCATCGTCGACAAGTCACCGGCCAATTGCCGCCAATTACTCAACAGGGCCCGCCGACACATCGCGGCGGGGCGCCGCCGCTTCGACGCCGACGCCACGCGCCGCGATCAGCTCGCCGATCGCTTTTTCGCCGCGGCCCAGAATGGTGATCTGGACGATCTGGTGCAATGGCTGGCCGACGACGTGTCCTTCTACGGCGACGGGGGCGGTATCGGCCGCGGACTGCCGCGACCGATCTTCGGCCGAAACCGCGTGCACCGGGCCCTGGCCGCAATCATGGGTGCCTACCGCAGTCTCGGCGTGCGACTGCAGCGTGCACAGATCAACGGGCAACCTGGCGTGCTCGCCTTCGACCCCGACGGCGCGTTGATCAACGTCCTGACCCTCGACATCTACGGCGGAAGGATCTGCACCATCCGCTCGGTGATCAATCCGCACAAACTCGAACACCTTGGATTCGCCCTGTCGCCCCTGGCGCGCCGCGATCCGGTGACCCGTCGCGCGGACCGGGAAGCACCGCGCGCATGAATCGGGGTTTTTCATACGATCGTCTTCGCGCGGTCCGCGGACGTCGGCACGTTAACCATGAACCGTCCGTCCAAGTTGAACGCGCTAAACCAGCCTCGACCCAGGGAAAGGAGCAGTAACCATGCGCACGCCTGTCACCGCCGACGATCGCTCGCAGCGCACCCGGTCATTCGCGCGCGTGCTCGGACCGTTTATCGCCGTGGTCCCTGCGATTGTCGCGATCAGGGCAGCAAGCATCGGGAACGAACTGTCCGGTTTCTCGAGCGACCCGATGTGGCCGTGGGCGCTGGGTGCGCTCTTGTTTTTCTGCGGCCTGTTCGTCGTGGCGTTCCACCAGTATTGGCGCAGCGTCGCCGCCGTGATCATCTCGCTGTTCGGCTGGTTCCTGCTGCTGCGGGGTTTCGCGCTGCTCGCCATGCCGCAGACAATCGTCAAGGGGGCGCAAACCGCGACCCACACGTCGGGGGCAGCGATCATCGCCGTGCGGATCGGTTTCGGGTTGCTCGCGCTGTGCGGCGTCTACCTCGCGTACGTGGGCTGGCTCAAAAAGGCCGACTGACCGGGCGCCGCGCTACCGGCGCCAAGACAGTTACCGCGCGTCGATGGTGACGTAGTCGCGCTCGGTGTAACCGGTGTAGATCTGGCGCGGCCGACCGATCTTGCTGTCGCCCTCGTCGTGCATCTCGCGCCAGTGCGCGATCCACCCGGGCAGCCGCCCCAGCGCGAACAGGACGGTGAACATCCGGGTCGGGAAGCCCAGCGCCCGGTAGATCAGGCCGGTATAGAAGTCGACGTTGGGGTACAGCTTGCGCTCGATGAAGTAGTCGTCGGTGAGCGCGGCCTCTTCCAGTTGCTTGGCGATGTCCAGCAGGTCGTCGTCGCCGCCGAGCTTGGCCAGGATCTTGTCGGCCTGCTCCTTGACGATGCGGGCGCGCGGGTCATAGTTCTTGTAGACGCGGTGCCCGAAGCCCATCAACTTCACGCCGGCTTCGCGGTTCTTGACCTTGCGCACGAATTCGCTGACGTCGTCGTCGCTTTGGCGGATCTTCTCGAGCATCTCGAGCACCGCCTGGTTGGCGCCACCGTGCAGCGGCCCCCACAGCGCGTTGATCCCACCGGAGATCGAGGTGAACAGGTTGGCCTGGGAGGACCCCACCAGCCGGACCGTCGAGGTCGAACAGTTCTGTTCGTGGTCGGCGTGCAGGATGAGCAGCATGTCCAGCGCCCGAACGATTTCGGGATCCGCCTCATACGGCTCGGCGGGCAGCCCGAACGTCATCCGCAGGAAGTTCTCCACCAGCGACAGGGAGTTGTCCGGGTAGAGGAACGGCTGGCCGACGGACTTCTTGTAGGCGTAGGCCGCGATGGTCGGCAGCTTGGCCAGCAACCGGATCGTCGAGAGCTCGACGTCCTCGGTGTCCATCGGGTCGAGCGAGTCAGGGTAGTAGGCGGACAGCGCGTTGACCGCGCTGGACAACACCGGCATCGGGTGAGCGTTGCGCGGGAAGCCGTCGAAGAATCGCTTGAGGTCCTCGTGCAGCATGGTGTGCAGCTGGATCCGCTTGGTGAAGTCGGCCAGCTGCTCCTTGTCGGGCAGTTCGCCGTAGATCAAGAGGTAGCTCACCTCGATGAAGGTCGACTTCTCGGCGAGCTGCTCGATCGGGATGCCGCGGTAGCGCAGGATGCCCGCGTCGCCGTCGATGTAGGTGATGGAGCTCTTGCACGAAGCGGTGTTGACGAAGCCGTTGTCGAACGTGGTGTAGCCGGTCTTGGACAACAGCGAGCCCAGCGCGATGCCGTCAGCGCCGTCGGTGGCCTTGACGATCTCCAGGTCGGTTTCACCGCCCGGGTACTTCAAAGTGGCGGTGTCGTCGGTGTCTGCCACGAGAACCCCTTTGCGCTCTGGCTGATATGGCTGCTGACTTGGTGCTTACTGCAAAAGGTAGTCGTTATGACGATGGGACGCCTGCCCGGGGTCGAGTCCGCTGGTCACGCCAGCAATCGACCCCGTCACGCCGCGGCGCAACGTGCATCATCAGCGGGTTAGGGCTGCAGGCGTTCCACCCGACCCCCGGTGATGCGGATGCGGTTGTGCAACCGATTTTCCCGGCCCTGCCAGAACTCCACCAGCTCCGGGGCGATGAGGTAGCCACCCCAGCCCGGCGGGACCGGGACCCGCTCGCGGCCGGCGAACCGGGCGGTCACTTCCTCCAGCTGGTCGAGCAGGGCCGCGCGTGAGGCGATCGGCCGCGACTGTTGCGACGCCCACGCGCCCAGTTGCGACCCGCGCGGCCGCTTGGACCAGTAGTCCTCGGTGACCTCCGCGGCGACCTTGCGCACCGGGCCGCGGACGTGGACCTGGCGGCCGAGCTGATACCACGGAAACGTGGCCGAGGCGTACGGTGTCGCGGCCAGATCGTCGCCCTTGGCCGAGTCATAGTTGGTGAAGAAAGTGATCCCGGTCTCGTCGACGCTCTTGCACAGCACCGACCGACTGGCCGGCCTGCCGTCGGCGGTCACGGTGGCCAGCACCAACGCGTTGGGCTCGGCGACCCCCGCCCGCTCGGCGTCGCCGATCCACTTGCGCAACAACGAAACCCAGCCGTCGCGCAACCAATCCGCGTCGAGATCCGGGCTGCCGTCTTTTTCCACTGATCCGTATTCCACACGCATTCTTTGCAGGTGCTCATTTCCTGGCGCCGGGTCTGGTCCTGCCATCGCGTCCACGCTACCGGCGCTTGCTACCGGCCGGTAGCGTCGGCCCGATCAGGGGGTGCGAGAATTTTCGGCATGACTGTGGTCCCCGAAGACTTTGTCCCCGGCCTGGAAGGCGTGGTCGCCTTCACCACCGAAATTGCCGAGCCGGATAAAGACGGCGGTGCGCTGCGCTACCGCGGTGTCGACATCGAAGATTTGGTAACGCAGCAGGTCACATTCGGCGACGTGTGGGCGCTGCTGGTCGACGGCAAGTTCGGCCACGGCCTACCGCCCGCCGAGCCCTTCCCGCTGCCCATCCACACCGGCGACGTACGCGTCGACGTGCAGGCGGGCCTGGCGATGCTGGCCCCCATCTGGGGGTACAAGCCGCTGCTGGACACCGACGACGACACCGCCCGCGACCAGCTGGCCCGGGCCTCGGTGATGGCCCTGTCCTACGTCGCGCAGTCGGCGCGCGGGATTTACCAGCCCGCCGTCCCGCAACGGGTCATCGACGAATGCGACACGGTCACCGCCCGGTTCATGACGCGCTGGCAGGGCGAGCCGGACCCACGGCACGTCGAAGCGATTGACGCCTACTGGGTGTCGGCCGCCGAGCACGGCATGAACGCCTCGACGTTCACCGCGCGGGTGATCGCGTCGACGGGCGCCGACGTGGCGGCCGCGCTGTCCGGGGCGATCGGGGCGATGAGCGGCCCGCTGCACGGCGGGGCGCCGGCGCGGGTGCTGCCGATGATCGAGGAGGTCGAGCGCACCGGCGACGCGCGTGGCCTGGTGAAGAAGATCCTGGACAGCGGCGACAAGCTGATGGGCTTCGGGCACCGGGTCTACCGCGCGGAGGACCCGCGGGCGCGGGTGCTGCGCGCCACCGCCGAACGGCTGGGGGCGCCGCGCCACGAGGTCGCCGTCGCGCTCGAGCAGGCGGCCCTGGCCGAGCTGCGCGAGCGCCGTCCGGACCGGGCCATCGAGACCAACGTCGAGTTCTGGGCCGCGGTGATGCTGGACTTCGCCCGAGTGCCGGCCAGCATGATGCCGGCGATGTTCACCTGCGGCCGCACCGCGGGCTGGTGCGCGCACATTCTCGAGCAGAAGCGGCTCGGCAAGCTGGTCCGGCCGTCGGCCATCTACGTGGGCCCGGCCCCGCGCAGCCCGGAGTCCGTCGAGGGCTGGGACCGCAGCCTCACCAACGCCTGACGCCCCCCGGTTGTCGGTACCCGGCGATCTAATGGTTGCCGTCGCGATGAGTTTTTGTCGCCGGCGCAGTCATAAGTCGTGAACCTGCCCGTCATGGGCAGGACAGGGAACCGATAGCAAGGAGAACCAGCATGGCGATCAACATCGAACCCGCACTGTCCCCGCACCTGGTGGTCGACGACGCCGCCGCGGCAATCGACTTCTACGCCAAGGCTTTTGGGGCCCAGGAGATCGGACGCGTGCCGCGTCCCGACGGCAAACTGGTGCACGCCGCGGTGCGCATCAACGGTTTCACGGTGATGCTCAACGATGACTTCCCCGAAGTGTGCGGCGGCAAGTCGATGACGCCGACATCGCTGGGCGGCACCCCGGTGACGATCCACCTGACGGTCACCGACGTCGACGCCAGCTTCCAGCGCGCCCTGGACGCCGGTGCCACCGTGGTGACCCCGCTGGAGGACCAGTTCTGGGGTGACCGCTATGGCATGGTCGCCGACCCGTTCGGCCACCACTGGTCGCTGGGGCAGCCGGTCCGCGAGGTCAGCATGGAGGAGATCTCGGCGGCGATGTCCGGGCAGGGAGCCGGCTAGTCCTGCACCATCGGCGCTAGCCAAGCAGGCGGTCGAGCAGCCGGCGTCGTTGCGGCGGCGCCGGCTCTGCGGCCGCCGCGGCCGCGAGCATCGCGGAGACGTCGGTGAACTTGATGCGGGGGCGGCCGTGCTCGCTGCCGCGCGCGATTTCGGCGGCGTCGATGGCGCGCCATCCCGCGGCATCGATCGCGGCGGGCTGGCGGGCGTGCACCAGCCCGGCCAGCGCCTCGGGCTTGGCGATTGGATCGGCCAACTTGCCGGCGTTGAAATCGGCGACCAAAGACTGCACGGTCTGCAACGAGCAGGACTTGTTGGTCCCGATGAACCCGCTGGGTCCCCGCTTGATCCAGCCCGCGACGTAGGCGCCGGTCACCGGGTCACCGGAAACGGGGTCGACGACGCGACCCGCGTCGTTCGGCACGACTGCCGACGCTTCGTCGTAGGGCAGATCGCGAATCGGCTTGCCGCGGTAGCCAATCGACGTCAGCACCAGACCGGTTTCCAGAAGGCGCGTCTCGTCGGTGCCGGTGACCGAGAACTCCATCCCGGTGGCGCGCTGGTCCCCCCGCACCCGGTGCGGCGTTAGCCGATACGCCAGCCTGATTCTCGGGCGGGACGGCGGTGTCGCATCGTCGCCGAGCGTGCTCAAGATTTCCAGCTTGCGCTTGGTCAGAGCGTCCGACGCGGCCGCGAGATCGGCCGCCACCAGCTCGTGGTCGGCCGCGCTGAGCACCACCTCGGAGCTGCCGGTGAGCCCGATCAGCTCGGGCAACGTGAACGCCGACTGGGCGGGGCCGCGCCGGGCGGCGATCACCACCTCACGCACCGCCGAGGCGCGCAAGGCCGCCAGCGCGTGCTCGGCGATGTCGGTGCGGGCCAGCTCGTCGGGATCGGAGGTGAGCAACCGGGCGACATCGAGGGCGACGTTGCCGTTGCCGACGATCAGCACCCGCTCGTGGCTGAGATCGACCGGCAGATCGGCGAAGTCGGGATGCCCGTTGATCCACGCGACCAATTCGGTTGCCGTTCCGGTCCCCGGCAGGCCCATGCCCTCGATGTCCAGCCGGCGGTCATCGGGCGCGCCCACCGCATACAGCACGGCGTGGTGGTGAGCGAGCAGGTCCGCGTGGCTCAGCTGCGTGCCGACCTCGACGTTGAGAAAGAACCGGAACCGGCGATTACCGGCGACCCGGTCGAACAGCCGGGTGACCCGCTTGGTGTTCTGGTGATCGGGCGCCACCCCGGACCGCACCAAACCGTATGGGGTGGGCAGCTTTTCGAAGACGTTGACACGCACGCCCTGCTGGGTCAGCAGTTCGTCGGCGGCGTACATCGCCGCGGGCCCCGATCCGACGATGGCGACCGTCAGGGGCTTGCGGCGGGCGCGGACCTCGGCGGCCGGGATCACCGGTGCCAGCTTCGACGTCGGCGGCAGCTTCTCGTCCTTCGGCCGGTCCGGGTAGAAGGACGCGTTGATCTCGATGAACGGCAACTGCTTGGTGTCCAGCCGGGTATCGGGCGCGATCGCGCCGACGGGGCATGCGCTCACACAGGCTCCGCAGTCCACGCACGCCACCGGATCGATGTAGAGCATCTCGGAGGTGGCGAAGCCGGGCTCGTCCGGCGTCGGGTGAATGCAATTCACCGGGCATGCGAAAACACAGGACCCGTCGTTACAGCACGACTGGGTAATAACGTGCGGCATAAACGAACTCGCAGTGACTACGCAGCCGGGACCGCGGCCAGGTGCTGGCGCTGCGGCTCGCTGCGGTAACGCGACGGCTTGCCGTTGATCTTGCACAACCGCCACATCAACCGCGCCGAGCGCGTCTCCATCAGGCCGGTGTCGTAGGCCAACATCCGCACGTCACCGAACATGTCGCTGAGCCACTTCCGCGATTCCGGCGACCGGAAGAACAATTCCTTCTTGACCTCCCGCGGGATGTCGAACTCGCGCCAGAAAGCCTTGGGCGGCACCACAATTGCGCGACAGAGCGCCTTCATGGTCAGCGGCAGGTACAGCGCGGTCCAGAATCGCTGCCTCTTGGTCAATTCCGGCACCCGCTTGCGCAGGAACTCGTGGGCGAACGAGATGTGGCGGGCCTCCTCGGCCACGTGGATCGCCATCACCTTCTCCATGATGGGGTGCAACGACTTGCCTTCGCGCAGAACGTTTTTCTGCGTGTGGTCGATGGGCTCCTCGCCGGCGAGCACGCCGATGAAGAATGCCACCGGCAGCGGGCCGGCCACCAGCGGAACCAACGGCGAGAGCCACTTGAGAATCCGCGGCATGCCCGGCACGTCGGCGCCGATGCGGTTCACCATCTCCTGGAACATCATGGTGTGGTTGCACTCTTCGACCGATTCGTGCAGGCAGTACCGGTACTCCGGCGATCCGTTGGGCACCCAGAACGTGTAGTTCATCAGGCCGCGAATCAGGATGGATTCGAAGTGCAGTCCCACCTTGGCCACGTTGGCCTGGCGCCACATCCCGATCTTGATCTTGCGCTCGTCGGACTGCGCCAGGTACCAGGGATGGCGGCCCAGCGGGTCGGTGTTCGGCAGGATCCATCGCGGATCGTTTTCGGTCACCGCGAATTCCGGTGAATCCCAATCGATGTCGGTGTACGGATTGAAGTTGCGCCGCACCGACCCCTCGGACAGTGTGGCAAGCATGTTGACGTATTCGGCGTCGTCGCGCACTTCCATGTTGCTGCGCCAACGCCGGACTAATCGCGTCCTAGCCATATCCAGGCCTCCCCAACGAGGTTTACATTTGGACGTGCTATGTCCAGACAGTACCGCAGGTACCGGATAATTCCTAGACCCCTTCCGGGCACTGTGACCTGACCGGTGGTCATGAATTTTTTATGCCCCGGATCACAGGCGATCAAACGCCTGGACACAGCCGAGCAGGCCTTTTGCCCGGGCAGCCGAGGTCGGCGGTCGGCCTCCGCACCGAGCGGTCAACTCGGCTCACTACCCTGATGAGCATGGCTGACCAGCTCGAGATCCCCGCTGACATCAAACCCCGCGACGGCCGCTTCGGGTGTGGCCCGTCGAAGGTCCGGCCCGAGCAGCTGCAGGCGCTGACCACGACCGCCGCCCCGTTGTTCGGCACCTCGCACCGGCAGGCGCCGGTCAAGAATCTGGTGGGCCGGCTGCGCTCCGGGCTAGCGGATCTGTTCTCGCTGCCCGAGGGCTATGAGGTGATCTTGGGCAACGGCGGCGCAACGGCGTTCTGGGACGCCGCGGCCTTCGGCCTGATCGACAAGCGCTCGTTACACCTGTCCTTCGGCGAATTCAGCTCCAAGTTCGCCTCGGCGGTCGCCAAGAACCCCTTCGTCGGTGAGCCCGTCGTCATCAAGGCGGACGCCGGCAGCGCCCCCGAGCCGCAGAGCGACCCGTCGGTGGACGTGATCGCCTGGGCGCACAACGAAACGTCGACCGGCGTCGCGGTGCCCGTCCGCCGGCCCGCCGACTCCGGCGACGCGCTGATCGTCATCGACGCGACGTCGGGCGCCGGCGGGTTGCCGGTCGACATCGCCGAGACCGACGCCTACTACTTCTCGCCGCAGAAGAATTTCGCCAGCGACGGGGGCCTGTGGCTGGCCATCTTGAGCCCTGCGGCGCTGGCCCGCGTCGAGTCGGTCGCCGGCTCCGGGCGCTGGGTTCCCGACTTCCTGTCGCTGCCCATCGCGGTGGAAAACAGCCTGAAGGACCAGACCTACAACACCCCGGCGGTCGGCACCCTGGCGCTGATGGCCGAGCAGGTCGACTGGTTGCTGGGCAACGGCGGGCTGGACTGGGCCGTCAAGCGCACCGCGGACTCCTCGGGCAGGTTGTACTCCTGGGCCGAGGAGCGGCCCTACACCACACCCTTCGTCACCGACCCCAAGCTGCGTTCGCAGGTGGTGGGCACCATCGACTTCGCCGACGAGGTCGACGCCGCGGCCGTGGCGAAGGTGTTGCGGGCGAACGGCGTCGTCGACACCGAGCCGTACCGCAAACTCGGCCGCAACCAGCTGCGGGTGGGGATGTTCCCGGCCGTGGACCCCGACGACGTCAGCGCACTCACCCAATGCATCGACTGGGTCGTCGAGCGGTTGTAGTTCGGCGACGATGCTGCGCGGTACGGGCAGTTGAGGAGCCGGACAATTGAACACCGTCCGACCGGCAATCAGGGCGCAACCGCACAGCGTGTCAGCACAGGTGATGGGCGGTTGCTGGACTAAAGTGCGCACGTGACGGGTCCGTCGCTGACCTGCACGGAGCCTGCGAGGAGATAACCATGCGGGAACTCAAAGTGGTTGGGCTGGATGCCGACAGCAAACACCTCATCTGCGAGGGTGGCGATCCCGCGGAGCAGTTCAAGCTGGCGGCCGACGACCGCCTGCGAGCCCTGCTGCGCGACGCGGCCCTGTCCTCTGAGCAACCGCAGCTCGAGATTGAAGTCACCAACATGCTGAGCCCCAAAGAAATTCAGGCCAAGATCCGGGCGGGTGCCTCCGTCGAACAGGTCGCCGCGGCGTCAGGCTCGGAGGTGTCGCGGATCCGCCGCTTTGCTCACCCGGTGTTGCTGGAGCGCTTCCGCGCCGCGGAGCTGGCAACCGCCGCACACCCGATGCTCGCCGACGGTCCCGCGGTGCTGACCCTGCTCGAGACGGTCAGCGCCGCGCTGGTGACCCGCGGGCTGAGCCACGACAAACTCAGCTGGGACGCGTGGCGCAACGAGGACAACCGCTGGACGGTGCAGCTGGCATGGAAGGTCGGCCGGTCCGACAACCTCGCGCATTTCTGTTTCACGCCCGGTGCGCACGGCGGAACGGTGACCGCCATCGACGACGCGGCCAGCGCGCTGATCGACCCCAACTTCGAACGCCCGCTGCGGCCGGTGGCCCGGGTGGCGCACGTCGACTTCGAAGAGCCCGCCAAGCCGCCCGTCGCCGACGAAGCACCCGTCGCGGAACCGGACGATAAGCCGGTGCACACCCGGCGGGGCAAGCCCGTCATCCCGGCGTGGGAGGACGTGCTGCTCGGCGTGCGCTCCGGCGGGCAGCGCTAAGCCGTCGTCAGGGCCAACAGCGCAACCCACGCCACCGCCACACCCACCGCGGCGCCCAGCACGAACCAGCGCAGGACGGGCGTACGCCGCCACCCCCACAGGGTCGGCGCCAGTCCCCCGGCCGCCACGACGTTGAGCCCGACGGCCAGCAGCGCGTGCACGCGAAGCAGCCCCAGACTGAGCACCACGATCGCGGCGGCGGTGACCGCCGCGACGAACGCGGCGACCGTCAAACCCGTTGCCCAGGGCACGGACTCGTCTCGCATCAGCCGGAGCCTAGTGTGACTGTCCATCGCCGCCTCTCGCCGTCGAGCGGGCCCGCTCGTAGAACGCCAACGCCGCCGCCGTCGCGACGTTGAGCGAATCGGTGCCGCGCGACATCGGAATGCGCACCCGCACATCACTGCACCGCAAGGTGGCCGGCGTCAGCCCCGGCCCCTCGGCGCCGACCAACACCGCGACGCGTTCGTCGCGCGCGGCCGTCATCGCCTCCGGCAAGGCGCAGGCGCTGGCCTGCGGAGTCATCGCCAGGAGTCGAAAACCGTTCTCCCGCAACGTCGCGAGCTCGGCGGGCCAACAGCTTGCGCGCGCATAGGGCACCAGCAGCGCGTGGCCCATGGACACCCGCACCGCGCGGCGGTACAGCGGGTCGGCACAGCCGCTGCCGAACACCACCGCATCGACGCCCAGCCCCGCCGCGTTGCGGAAGATCGAACCCAGGTTCTCGTGATCGTTGACCCCTTCGAGGATCGCGACGGTGCGGGCCCTGTCGATCACGTCGGCGACGCCCGGTTCGGGCACCCGCCGGGCGGCCGCCAGCACGCCGCGGTTGAGGTGAAACCCGACCACCCGGGCCATGACGTCGGCGGACGCGCGGTAGCACGGCACGTCGGTGCCGGCCAGGTCAATGTCGAGCTCGGCGAACCGGCGCTCGGTCCCCAGCAGGGCATGCGGGTGAAAGCGTGAGGCGAGCATGCGCTGCACCACCAGCACGCCCTCGGCGATCACCAGCCCCTTGCCCGACGGCAGATCGGGACGGCGATCGACGCTGTTCAGGTCGCGGAAATCGTCGAGCCTCGGATCGTCGGGATCGTCGACGTCGATCAACATGCGCCGGCTTCGCTCCGGGGACTCACGGGCCTTCGTCGACCAGGGCCAACATCAGGTCGGCCGCGTTGCGCAGGATGTCTCGCTGTTCGCTGTCCAGCGTCGCTAGCCGCTTGGCCAGCCACTCCTGGCGGGCGCGGCGGTTGGCCTTGACCAACTCGGCGCCGGCCTCCGACACCGAGACGAGCACCTGCCGGCCGTCGACAGGGTGCGGCGCGCGGTCCACCAGCCCCATCTCGGCCAGCGAGGCGATCACCCGGGTCATCGACGGCGGCCTGACCCGTTCGCGAATTGCCAGGGCACCCGGGGTCATCGGGCCTTCGTTGGTCAGCATGGCCAGCGCCGACAGCTGGGACAGCGACACCGGCGACGACGGGTTGCGGAACCGCAGTTGGCGGGCCAGCCGCATAACTGCCAGTGACAGGTCGCTGGCCAGCCGCGCATCGCTGTCAGGCATGGCGCGAGGTTACACGGAAGCCCGAGAAACCGGGACACGAACCGGTGAACGACGGTCGCAGATCGCCTTCGCTAAGCTGCGGGGTTTTTCATCGAAACGCTTATCCGCCCGCCTATCCCGCTTTGCTCGACGGGTTAAAGATCATCCGTCCCGGCAAGTGGGTGCGCCGTCGCCCGCCACCGACGGCGAGCTATGTTGATCCCGATGTCCGCCGAACCCCCCCGCACCGCGCCGCCGCTGCCGGCCGCGCTGCTGCACGTGTGGCCGTTCATCGCGCTCGGCGCGTTGGGTTGGCTCGCCGCGGTGGCGGCCGCTTTCCTGGTGCCATCCCTGCAGGGCTGGCGTCCCGTGGCCCTGGCCGGCCTGGGCGTGGGTGTGCTCGGCACGAGCATCTTCCTGCTGCAGCTCGCGGCGGCCCGCCGCGGTGCCCGCGGCGCGCAGGCCGGACTCGAAAACTATCTCGACCACAACTGATTCGCCGCCCTGGAGGAGCGATGGTAGCCCCGCTGTTGCAAGCGCACGTCGACATCGACGCACCGGTGGCCACCGTGTGGGAATTGATTTCCGACCTGCGCCGCATGCCGCGGTGGAGTCCGCAGTGTCGCTGGATGAAGCCCTTCGGCCCGGTGCGTCAGGGCACCCGAACGATCAACCTCAACCGCCGCAAGCGCATGTTCTGGCCGACCACCTGCACGGTGGTCGAGATCGTCCCCGAGCGCAAGCTCGCGTTCCGCGTCGACACCAACAACACCATCTGGAGCTATGAGCTCGAGCCCAGCGGCGCGGCCACCCGGCTGATCGAGAGCCGTCACGCCGAAAACGGAGTGACGGCGTTTTCGAACCTGTCGGTAAATGCGCTGTTCGGCGGGACCACCAACTTCGAGCGCGAATTGCTCGACGGCATGAACGCCTCGCTGGCGCGCATCAAGGCCGCCGCCGAAACCGGCTAGTCCGGCGTCTCGGCCTGCGGCTGCTGCTCGGGCTGCGGCGCCTCGGTCACCGGCTCGGTTTCGGCCTCCGGCGTCTCGGGCGCCGTCTCGGGCTGCGGCTCTTGGGTCTCGGTCTCGCCCTGCGCTTCTGGCGCCCCCACGGCCTCCGAGGGCGCAGGGGACTCCGTGGACTCCGAGGGTTCCGTGGACTCCGAGGACAAGGGGGACGGTTCGACCGGCGTCTGGGTGACGTCGAGCAGGCCGTCGTCGTACGGCTCGTACGCAGGCGACCCGGTGCCCGCCGGGGCGGGCGTGTCCGAATGGGCACCGCAGCCGTACAGCTTGTCGACGATGTGACCGTCGGCCGACAATTCGTTGCCGCACACGCCGAACAGCGCGCCCAGCGAACCCGACAGCGGCAGGAAAAAACCGCAGTCGCGGCACACCCGCTTGGTGGACCGCGCCATCGGCGAGTCGGGGCCGTACTCGCCGGTGCGCCAGCGTTCGGCCGTGTCCGACCGGCCCTCGGCGCTCATCACCCAGCGCCGGCCCAGCCCGATCTCGGCGGCGGTCTCGTCGACCTGGGGGTCACCGCTGGCGGTGTAACCGGGAACCAGCCGGGGATCGTCGGCGGCGGGCGCCAGCAGGTCGCCCGGGCTCAGGTCGCCGGGCCGTACCCGCTGGTCCCAGGGCACCCATTCGGGTGCCAGCAATGCGGTCGGCCCGGGCACCAGTACGACCTCGCTGATGGTCGCGTGGTCCGCGCCGGGATAGGCGGCGACGACGACCGCCCACTGCCACCCCTGGTAGCCGGGCAGGTGCGCCAGGAAGCGGTGGGTGGCGCTGTTCGGGTCTTCGTAGCCGACGCCCAGGTAGTCGCCGACCATCTCCGGTGCGCCGAACTCCACCACGGCGGCCCTGGCCACCTCCGCCGCGCCCGTGAGCACCGTCGCCAACCGCTCGGGCCACTCGGCCACAGTCGACACGGCGGATCCCTCGATAGGTCTGGTCACGCTGTCTTCTTTCTGCATTGCGTTTCCAATACTAGGTTGGCGAGCCACGCCCCGTTACCTGCAGACGCATCCAGGCGCCATAGGGGAGAATCGGGACGTGTCTGGACGGCGGCAAAACGACCCGGGCCGAGTGGCCTCTCAGCCGGGCCGCCGGCCCCGCAAGAGCGCCGCGTCCCAACATCCGGGCGCGGCCAATTACCCCGCCGGCGAGGGCGCCGATCGGCGCCCCCGTCGCCCGTCGATGCCGAGCGCCAACCGCTACTTGCCCCCGCTGGGCCACCAGCCGGAGCCGAACCGCAGCAGCGACACGCCGCCTCGCGGTCCGGCTTCCGGTGAACGGATCACCGTCACCCGCGCCGCGGCACTGCGCAGCCGCGAAATGGGCTCGCGGATGTACTGGATGGTGCAGCGCGCCGCGACGGCCGACGGCGCCGACAAGTCCGGCCTGACTGCGCTGACGTGGCCGGTGGTCGCCAATTTCGCGGTGGACGCGGCGATGGCCGTCGCGCTGGCCAACACGTTGTTCTTCGCCGCGGCCACCGGCGAGAGCAAGGGCCGGGTCGCCCTGTATCTGCTGATCACCATCGCGCCGTTCGCGGTGATCGCGCCGCTGATCGGTCCCGCGCTGGACCGGCTGCAGCACGGCCGCCGCGTCGCGCTGGCCGCGTCGTTCGCCCTGCGCACCGCCCTGGCGGTGCTGCTGGTCATGAACTACGACGGCGCCACCGGCAGCTTCCCGTCATGGGTGCTGTATCCGTGCGCGCTCGCGATGATGGTGTTCTCCAAGTCGTTCAGCGTGCTGCGCAGCGCCGTGACACCCAGGGTGATGCCGCCGACCATCGACCTGGTGCGGGTCAACGCCCGACTGACCATGTTCGGTCTGCTGGGCGGCACCATCGTCGGCGGCGCGATCGCCGGTGGTGTCGAGTTCGTCTGCACCCACCTGTTCAAGCTGCCCGGGGCGTTGTTCGTGGTGATCGCGGTGACGATCGCCGGCGCCATGCTGTCCATGCGGATCCCGCGCTGGGTCGAGGTGACCGCCGGCGAGGTACCCGCCACCCTGAGCTACCGCCAGGACAGCGAACCGCTGCGGCGCAGCTGGCACCAGGAGGTCAGCGGGGCGCTCCGGCAACCGTTGGGCCGCAACATCATCACCTCGCTGTGGGGCAACTGCACCATCAAGGTCATGGTCGGCTTCCTGTTCCTCTACCCCGCGTTTGTCGCCAAGGCGCATCAGGCCAACGGCTGGGCCCAGGTCGCCATGCTCGGGGTGATCGGCGCCGCGGCGGGGATCGGCAATTTCGTCGGCAACTTCACCAGTGCACGCCTGAAGCTGGGCCGGCCCGCCGCGCTGGTGGTGCGCTGCACGGTGGCGGTGAGCGCGGTCGCGCTGGCCGCCTCGGTGGCCGGCAACCTGGTGGTGGCCGTGATCGCCACCCTGGTCACGTCCGGAGCCAGCGCCATCGCCAAGGCGTCCCTGGACGCGTCGCTGCAGAACGACCTGCCGGAGGAATCCCGCGCGTCGGGCTTCGGGCGCTCGGAGTCGACGCTGCAATTGGCGTGGGTCCTCGGCGGCGCCGTGGGGGTGTTGGTGTACACCGAACTGTGGGTCGGCTTTACCGCGGTCACTGCGCTGCTCATCTTGGGCCTGGCGCAGACCCTCGTCAGCTTCCGCGGCAACTCACTGATTCCCGGCCTGGGAGGAAATAGGCCAATCATGGTCGAGCAGGAGGGCAAGCGCCGCGGTGCCGGCGCCGCGGCGGTGGTTGCCGAGTGAAACCGCAACGCAAGCGGGGTGGGGCCGTGCTGCTCGCCTGTCTGGTCGCGGTGCTCTGCGTCGGCGCGGGTGTGGGCACCTGGTTGCTGGTCGGGCGCCCCGGCCCGCGGCACCCCGAGATCAGCGCCTATTCGCACGGGCATCTGACGCGGGTGGGGCCCTACCTGTATTGCAACGTGCTGAATCTCGAAGACTGCGAGACACCGCAGAACCAGGGCGAGCTACGGGTCAGCGAGCGCTACCCGATTCAGCTGTCGGTGCCCGACGCCATCTACCGGGCACCGTGGCGGCTGCTGCAGGTCTACGACGACCCGACGAACACCACCAGCACGATCTTTCGGCCGAAAACCCGCTTCGCCGTGACGATCCCGTCGGTCGACCCGCATCGGGGGCGCCTGGCCGGGATCGTCGTGCAGCTGCTGACATTGGCGGTGGATCCCGCCGGGGAGCTTCACGACGTGCCCCACGCGGAATGGTCCGTGCGGCTGACGTACTAGACCCCTCGCCAGCCCCGCCCCTCGCCCCCTCGTCGCGCCCAACGTCGACTTGTTGTGGCGAAACGCCGTAATTTACGCGCACAAACCGACGTTCGGCACGACGTGTCGGTACCGGCCGCCACCGTGTCCACATGCAGATCCCAGCCTGGCCATTCAGAGGCACCGAAGCATTGGCGGCCGGACTCGTTACCCGGCACCAACTGCGGGCCGACTTCGAGATGATTCATCGCAACGTCTACATCGGCCGCGGGCAAAAGTTGACGCCGGTGACCCGAGCGGTTGCCGCCTGGCTGTGGTCTGGCCGTGCCGCGACACTGGCCGGCCTGTCAGCGGCCGCATTGCACCGCACCGCGTGGATCGACGACTGGTTGCCAGCGGAGCTCAACCGCGCCGGCCGCGACAAGGTAGGCGGCATCGTTCTGCATAGCGACACCCTCGCCGACGACGAAACGTGCATCCGGGACGGGATGACCCTGACCACTCCGGCACGCACGGCGTTCGATCTTGGCAGGCGAAAGGGATTTACCACCGCGGTGATTCGCCTGGACGCACTGATGCACGCAACCGACGTGAAGCCGGCTGATGTCGAGTTGCTGGCCGACCGCCATCGCGGAGCGCGCGGACTGGTGCAGTTACGACGGGTGCTGACCATGGCCGACGGCGGCGCCGAATCACCGTATGAGACGAAAACTCGCCTGACACTCCTCGGTGGCGGATTACCGCGGCCGCAGACGCAGATCGAAGTACTCAACGAATGGGGTGCCGTAGTAGCGCGCATCGACATGGGTTGGGAGGAGTGGAAGGTCGGCGTGGAGTTCGACGGCGCTCACCATTGGACCGACCCCGTGCAGCGAACCCGAGACATCGATCGTCTGGCCGAACTCGAGGCGATGGGCTGGCGGATCGTCCGGGTCAGCGCCGACATGGTGCGTCACCGGCCTTACATAGTCCTAGCGCGCTCCCGTAGCGCCCTGCGCGCCGCGGGCTGCCCGCTCTAAGAGCCGAGCGTGGAGTTGTTGGACCGAAAACACCAGGTTTTGCGCCATAAGTCGACGTTCGCCAGCCGGGAACTAGGCGCCGTGGCCGGCGGGCACGCGCTCGCCTTCGACCGGCGGCCCGGGAGGGGTTCCGTCCCCGAAGGGCCTGCCGCCCAAGGCTTCCCGCCCGTGCGGCGAAAGCCAGCCGGCCAGGTCCGGACCCTTGGGCACGATCCGGGTGGGGTTGATGTCGGCGTGCACGATGTAGTAGTGCTGCTTGATCTGGACGAAGTCCACGGTGTCACCGAACCCCGGCGTCTGGAACAGGTCGCGCGCATACGCCCACAACACCGGCATCTCGCTCAGTTTGCTGCGGTTGCATTTGAAGTGCCCGTGATAGACCGGGTCGAAGCGGGCCAGGGTGGTGAACAGTCGCACGTCGGCCTCGGTGATGGTGTCGCCCACCAGGAATCGCTGATCGGCCAGCCGCTCGCTGATCCAATCCAGCGCGGTGAACAACCGGTCGTAGGCCGCCTCGTAGGCCTCCTGCGAGCCGGCGAACCCGCACCGGTACACACCGTTGTTGATTTCGGTGTAGATCCGCTTGCTCACCTCGTCGATTGCGGCGCGCAGGTGCTCGGGGTACAGCTCGGGCGCCCCGTCGCGGTGATAGGCCGACCATTCCGTCGAGAGGTCCAGCGTCATCTGCGCGAAGTCGTTGGTGACGACCGCCCCGGTCGGGACATCGACGATGGCCGGGACCGTGATGCCCTTGGGGTAGTCGGGGAACCGCTTGAAGTAGGCGTCCTGCAGCCGCGGAATCTTGAGCACCGGGTCGACGCCGCCGGGATCGAGATCGAACGTCCAACTGCGCTCGTCGTGGGTGGGACCGCAAAACCCAATGGAGAGAACGCTTTCCAGGCCCAGCAAGCGGCGCACGATGATCGCGCGGTTCGCCCACGGACACGCGCGCGCGACGACCAGCCGGTACCGGCCGGGCTCGACGGGGTAGCCGTCGCGCCCGTCGGCGGTGATGCGGGTGGTGATGTAGTTGGTGTCGCGGGTGAATTCGCCTGCCTGCGCGATATAGGAAGCCATAACTCCCATAGTCGCTCAATAACGAGCGAACGTCAGGCGTCGAGCTCCCGAGCGACGGCCTTGACCACCTCGGAAACCCGGCGGGCGGTCTTGCGGTCCGGGTAGCGGCCCTTGCGCAGTTCGGGCTGCACGGTGCTTTCCAGCAGCGTGATCATGTCCTCGACCATGCCGTGCAGCTCGTCGGGGTTGTGCTTGTGTTCGGCGGGCGCCTCGCGGCGCGTCTTGGTGAGGCTGGGCGGCGGCTCAATCAGCTTGAGGCTCAACGCTTGCGGCCCGCGCCGCCCGGAGGCGATGCCGAACTCCACCCGCTGGCCCGCCTTGAGGCCCTCGACCCCGGCGGGCAACGCCGAGGAGCGGACGTAGACGTCTTCGCCGTCCTCTTGCGACAGGAAGCCGAAACCCTTGTCAGCGTCGTACCACTTAACCTTGCCCGTCGGCACTGGTCTCACCTGCTTGTCTAACGGATCAATAGAAATCGCCAACACAATAAGCGTCCCGCCTGCGCAGGACGCCGTATTAGGAGTCTGATCCTACTCGGATGCCCGGGTAACGAGCACCCCCGTTATCGGTCACTCGGTACGCTTGGTAATACCCGCGGAGGAGATATGCGCCTGATCCTGAACGTCATCTGGTTGATATTCGGCGGCCTGTGGATGGCCGTCGGATACCTGGCTGCGGCGCTGGTCAGCTTCCTGCTCATCATCACCATTCCGTTCGGCTTCGCGTCGCTGCGCATCGCCTCCTACGCACTATGGCCGTTCGGCCGCACGATCGTGGACAAGCCGACCGCGGGGTCCGGCGCGCTGGTCGGCAACGTCATCTGGGTGGTGCTGTTCGGCGTGTGGCTGGCGATCGGCCATCTGGTCAGCGCGGTCGCGATGGCGCTCACGATCGTGGGCATTCCGCTGGCGCTGGCCAACCTCAAACTGATCCCGGTGTCGTTGATGCCGCTGGGCAAGCAGATCGTTCCGGTCAGCTCGCCGGTGCACTACGCCCCGCCGGTGGCCGCATGACGCTGACGACGCTGGGACTGCCCTCGGTACCGAGCCGCGCTGACGGCGCGGCCGTTCCCGCCGATGCTCCTGCCACCGGCCCCCTGGTGGACACCTACGGCCGGATCGCGACCGACCTGCGGGTCTCGCTGACCGACCGCTGCAACCTGCGGTGCAGCTATTGCATGCCGGCCGAGGGCCTGAACTGGCTGCCGGGCGAGCAACTGCTGAGCGCCGACGAGCTGGCCAGGCTGATGCACATCGCGGTCACCCGGCTGGGTGTGACCAGCGTGCGTTTCACCGGCGGCGAACCGCTGCTGGCGCGCCATCTCGACGAGGTGGTCGCCGCGGCCGCCGCGCTGCGGCCCCGCCCCGAGATCTCGCTGACCACCAACGGCGTCGGGCTGGCGCGGCGCGCCGCCGCGCTCGCCGCGGCCGGGCTGAACCGCGTCAACGTCTCGCTGGACAGCGTCGACCGGCGCCATTTCGCGGCCATCACCCGCCGCGACCGGCTCACCGACGTGCTGGCCGGCCTGGCCGCCGCGGGCGACGCCGGCCTGACGCCGGTGAAGGTGAACGCGGTGCTCGACCCCGCCACCGGGCGCGAGGACGTGGTGGGGCTGTTGCGGTTCTGCCTCGAGCACGGTTACCAACTGCGCGTCATCGAGCAGATGCCGCTGGATGCCGGGCACCAGTGGCGGCGGGACGCCGCGCTGAGCGCCGACGACGTGCTGGCGGCCCTGCGCCCGCACTTCCGGCTGCGCCCCGACCCGGCGCCGCGCGGATCGGCCCCCGCCGAGCTGTGGCTGGTCGACACCGGCCCGGGCACCCCGAGCGGAAAATTCGGCGTCATCGCCTCGGTTTCGCACGCCTTCTGTGCGGCCTGCGACCGCACCCGGTTGACGGCCGATGGCCAGGTCCGCAGCTGCCTGTTCGCCGAACAGGAGACCGACCTGCGCGGGCTGCTGCGCGGCGGCGCGTCCGACGACGCGATCGAGGCGGCGTGGCGTACAGCGATGTGGGGCAAGCCCGCCGGACACGGCATCAACGACCCCAACTTCATCCAGCCAGACCGCCCGATGAGCGCGATCGGTGGCTAGCCCGATGGGACAGACGCCTGTCCAAGTAAACGGAATCCAGGTGACGGTGCGCTACTTCGCGGCCGCCCGCGCGGCCGCCGATGCCGAGTCGGAGACGGTGGTGCTGCGCCCAGGCACCACGGTCGGTGAACTGGTCGAGCGGCTAGCCGCGCGGGGGTCCCGCCTGGCCACGGTGTTGACCCGATGCTCATACCTGCGCGACGGGATCGCCGTGCGCGACGAGACCGTGGCGTTGCAATCCGGTGACACAATCGATGTTCTGCCGCCCTTTTCTGGCGGCTGAAACTGTGAGTTATCTCACGTAACGGATTCATAACGGCGCGGTCACGCTGCGATATCGCCCCTAATGACCTGCGCAAACACCTTGGGTTCCTGCGGTTTTCGCAGATGGCCGAGAAGGAAACGCCAGGTATCGCAAGACGTGACGAGACCTACAGAAACCGTTACCGTCTCCGAAGGCTCGCCAGCCATCCCCGATTGGCGACCTCCCCTCCCTATCGCGCCGAGCTCCATCCAATAGGCGGGGGCCACCGAACCACATGGATGGAGACGGGGGACCCACCGGTCCACCGTGATCGGACTGGGGCCGTTCGCGGCTCCTAGGGGTGAAGCCGGCGTCGTCGCTTGACGACAACGTCGGCCGGGTGGCCTCTCCAACCCGAACCCGACAGCTGACCTCGCAGGCGCGTGACGAGAGAGGAATACCCCGGCGCGTATGAGTGGACGTCACCGTAAGCCCAGCAGTTCAAACATCAGCGTCGCCAAGATCGCCTTCACCGGTGCGGTTCTTGGTGGCGGCAGCATCGCCCTCGCCGGCCAGGCGGCCGCGGCCACCGACGGTGAATGGGATCAGGTAGCCCGTTGTGAGTCCGGCGG
>NZ_LZLU01000098.1:0-2226 GCF_001673415.1 Mycobacterium sp. 1165196.3
GGCGGCGGCCCGGCTGGCCGAAGCGGTGGCCGCGGGAATCGAGGAGCTGCCCACGGCGGACAGGGCGCGGCTGACGGGTCTTCCGGGAACCACGCTGCATCGGCTGCTGGGGCCCCGGCCGGATACGTCGGTGCGGTTCAAGCACAATCGCGGCAATCGGCTGCCACACGACGTCATCGTGGTGGACGAAACGTCGATGGTGTCGTTGACCATGATGGCCCGGCTGGTCGAAGCCGTCCGGCCGGACACCCGGCTGATCCTGGTCGGCGACCCCGACCAGTTGGCCTCGGTGGAAGCGGGCGCGGTGCTGGCCGACCTGGTGGACGGGTTGGCCGGTCGCGACGATGTCCGGGTGGCCGCCCTGCGCACCCCGCACCGATACGGCACGTCGATCGGCGCCCTGGCCGAGGCGATCCGGGTCGGTGACGCGGACCGTGTCCTGGAGTTGTTGACGGCAGGCGGTGAACACGTCGAGTGGGTGGACTCCGAGCGCCCGGCCGACCGGTTGCGTGAGGTGCTGGTTGCGCACGCGTTGCGGCTGCGCTCGGCCGCGCTGCTGGGCGCGGTGCCACAGGCCTTGGCCACCTTGGACGAACATCGCTTGCTGTGTGCGCACCGCGAGGGGCCCTACGGCGCGACGCACTGGAATAGCCAGGTGCAGAAGTGGATTGGCGAAGCGACCGGACAGCCGGCCTGGTCCCAGTGGTATGCCGGGCGTCCCCTGCTGGTGACGGCGAACGACTACGGGCTGCGCCTCTACAACGGCGACACGGGCGTGACGGTGGCCGGCGCGGACGGGCTGCGGGCCGTCATCGCCGGCGCAACCGGCCCGCTGGATTTCGCGACCAGCCGCCTTGGCGAGGTGGAGACCATGCACGCCATGACCATCCACAAGAGCCAGGGCAGCCAGGCCGACGAGGTGACGGTGCTGATACCGCCGGAGGATTCGCGACTGCTGACGCGTGAACTCTTCTACACCGCGGTGACACGCGCGAAGACCAAGGTGCGGGTGGTGGGCCCCGAGGCGTCGGTCCGCGCGGCGATCGAACGCCGGGCGCTGCGGGCCACCGGGTTGCGGCAGCGGCTGCGGTCGGTCAGGTAAGTGCGGGGCCGGCCTGGCCAGCGCTTTGGGAGCGTGCCCGCCAGCGCGCCCGCCGTGTGTGCGCCGCGGCTGAAACCGAATATGTACACCGCGTCGCCGGGCGGCCAGTGCTCCATTACTTACCAGGATGCTTGTGCCACATTGTCTTTCAGGCCCGACCCGAACGCCTTCTCGGTCAGCAGTGCGAACCAGCGGCGTTCCCGGGGGCCCCGCACCGCCCCGTGTTGGAAATAGCCGGATGGGGTGGGCGGGCAGCGGTGCGGAAGAATCGCGGTCGACATGGACGACGACGACGCTCCCGCACCGGCACCGCGGCCCGGCTCGCGGCGTGCCCACATCGCGCGGCTCGCCGTGTTCGCCGCGTTTCTGGCCGTGGTCTTCTATCTGGTGGCTGTGGCGCGGGTGATCAACATCGACGAGATCCGGGGCGTGGTGTCGGCCACCGGGCCGGCGGCGCCGCTGACCTACGTGGCGGTCTCGGCGGTGGTCGGCGCGTTGTTCGTTCCTGGCTCGATACTGGCCGCGGGCAGTGGGTTGCTGTTCGGTCCGCTGCTGGGTGTCTTCGTGACGCTGGGCGCGACGGTGGGCACCGCGATTGTCGCGAGTTTCGTCGGTCGCCGCGCCGGCCGCGACAGCGCGCGCGCACTGCTGGGCAGCGCCCGGGCCGATCGCATGGACGCCCTGATCGGGCGCGGCGGGTTGTGGGCGGTCGTCGGCCAGCGCTTCGTCCCCGGCATCTCCGATGCGCTGGCCTCCTATGCGTTCGGGGCTTTCGGAGTTCCGGTGTGGCAGATGGGTGTTGGCGCCTTCATCGGTTCGGCCCCACGGGCATTCGCCTACACCGCGCTGGGCGCGTCGATCGGGAATCGGTCGTCGCCGCTGGCCTACGCAGCGATTGCGGTGTGGTGCGTGAGCGCGATCGTCGGCGCGTTCGCCGCGCATCGCGGCTACCGCAAATGGCGTGGGCACGCGGGCGACGACGGAGAGCGAAACCCGGCGTCCGAATCCTAGGGCCGCTGGCGAACGTCGGTCGCGGGCGGCCCGGATTTGTCGGTGGTGGCTGTGATGATGGCGTCATGTCTCCGACCGTGGCTGCAGCCAGCGTCGAAGCGTCCCCGAAGGAA
>NZ_LZLU01000099.1:0-26134 GCF_001673415.1 Mycobacterium sp. 1165196.3
TAGACGCGCGCCTTGCGGAGCTCGTCGTTGAGGAACAGCAGCGACCGTGCCGAGGCTGGGTGCGTAGACGAACAGGTGTGCCCTGTCGAAGTGAGCCGTGTACCGGCACTGTGCGGGGTCATGTGGGTCCGCCGAATTTGCGGCGCGAATAGCAGCCATGAAAGCGCCTATCGGAGTGGTGAGAAGGGAGTGACAGCGCTTTGCCGCAGCGCTCGCGCTAGAGACGCAGCTGTGAACTCAACCTGTTCGTCTACGCACCCAGCCTCGGCACGGTCGCTGCTGTTCCTCAACGACGAGCTCCGCAAGGCGCGCGTCTACTGCAGCGTGGTCGACGGGGCAGCGGTCCGGCCCACGACCACACACAGCGCCGCGTCGTAACGCCGACCTAACCCGTTGCACTGGTCAGGGTTTCGGTCCGTCGCCCAGCTCGTCTGCGAAGCGCCGCAATGCGTCGATGAGCGCGCGAAGCACTCGGTGCGCGGCGCTCAGGTCCGCATCGGATAGCCCGCCGAGTGCGATCCGGGTATGGCTGCTCAGCGGGCTAAAAAACGACCGCGCGGTGGCCAGACCGTATTCGTCGTTGCGCAACAACACCTTTCGGCGATCCGCCGGATGGTTGTCACGACGGATGTGACCCCCGTCGATCAGCCGGTCCACCAGGTAGGTGATCGCCGATCCCGACAACCCCATCCGGTGACTGAGGTCGCCGGAGGTCATCGGTCGCCCGCCGGTTTCCGCCGCCATGATGTGGAGCAGGGCGCGAAAGTCATTGGGCCGCATGCTATGTATCGGCGCGAACAACCGGCCGATCTGATCGGACTCGGTTGACAGCTCCCGCAGATCGGCCGAGATCAGCGACTCCAGCTCATCGCGGCCGCAGCGCTGGGCATCAGCGTCCATATCTGTATGCAGCATATCGCCGATCGGCCGTTATTTCAGTTCCTTAACGGTTAAGTGAGGATGCGTCGACGGGCCCGCCGCCGGCCGCCGCCCGCTCGCTCGCCTGGCGCAACCGGCTGAAGTTCATTAAATTAATGTTTAAGTTATTGAACAAGGTGGTATGTCGGTAGCGGGCGACGCGGGGCGCGTCTGGCGGTCAGCGCTGTGGTTTTGCCCGCCTCATCGGCGGGTATGACGCGTGTGTTTGGACCGCGCAGGCCTGGGCATGCCAAGCCGTCCGGGAGGGAGCGCTTGCGCACATGAGGGCTTTGTCGTTTTCGCCGGCCACGGCCTCGCCGCCGGTGGCCATCGGTTGGTGCACCGCTGACGACTTCGAAGCGTGGCGATCGAACGTGCGCCGGATGGTGCTTGGCGACGTCGCGGACTTCGTCGCCGCGCGGCGCGTCAGCGAGCTCGACGATGCGCGCATCGACGCCGCCGGCGACATCCTGGTGGAGTTCGTCTCCGGCGGTAAATGCCTGCGTTCCACCTTTGTGTACCTGGGTTGGCTATGCGGCGCGGCGCCCGACGATTCAGCGCTGCGGGCCGCGGCCAGTTTCGAATTGCTGCATGCCTTTGCGCTGCTGCAAGACGACGTCATGGACGGTTCCGCGCAACGGCGCGGACGCCCCTCGGCGCACCGCCAATTCGGCCAGTGGCACCGCGAGCGCGGCCTGTCCGGCTCGTCGCGGCGATTCGGCGAATCGGCCGCCATCCTGCTCGGCGACCTGTGCCTCATCTGGGCCGAACAGATGCTGCGCGACAGCGGCGTCGAGCCGCTGCGCCTGCAACGCGTGTGGCCCCGCTATGACGCCATGCGCACCGAGCTCGCCGTCGGGCAGTTCGCCGACCTGATCAACGACGCGCGGCAGATACCCGGGCTGGAAGTCGTGCTCGACGTGGCACGGCGCAAGTCGGGGAACTACACCGTGCGCCGGCCGCTGGAAATCGGCGCGGCCATGGCCGGGTGCGACGATCGAACGCTGTCCCAACTGGGCCGCTACGGTGCCGCCGTCGGGGAGGCGTTCCAGCTCCGTGACGACGTCCTCGGCGTTTTCGGTTCGCCGGCCAGCACGGGCAAGCCCTGTGCGGGCGACCTGCTCGAGCGCAAGGCGACCAGCGTCGTGGTGGCCGCCCACCAGTTGGCCGATGCACCGGTGCGGCGTGAACTTCACGAACTCGCGAATCGTGAAACCCTCGACGACACCGCGATCGACAGGTGGAAAGCGCTCATCGTCGAGACGGGGGCGGTGCGGCTGATCGAGGAGATGATCGGCGACCGCATCGCTTCCGCGTGCGAGCACCTCGGCGACCTGCCGATCGATGGGCCGGTTCGCACCGCGCTGGCCGAAATGGCAGCCGTCTGCACGGATCGCGCCGAATGACGAGCACCGACCGGGGAGCCTGTTGATCATGCGGACCATCGAAGGGCGCGGAGATCACGTGGTGGTGGTCGGCGCCGGACTGGCCGGCCTTGCCGCGGCGTTGCACCTGGCCGGCCGGGGCCGTGCGGTCACGGTGGTCGAGCGCGAGCCGTGGCCCGGCGGGCGGGCCGGTCGCCTCGACATCGACGGCTACCGCATCGACACCGGGCCGACGGTGCTCACCATGCCGGACATCATCGACGAGACGTTCGCGGCGGTCGGCGAACAACTACGCGACCGCATCCAGCTGCTGACGGTGGACCCGGCCTATCGCGCCGTGTTCGCCGACGGCAGCGCGCTGGACGTGCACAGCGACGCGGATCGGATGGCCGACGCCGTCGCCGAGTTCGCCGGCTTCGCGCAGGCGGCGGGCTATCGGCGGCTTCGGGAGTGGCTGACACGGTTGTACCGCACCGAATTCGACGGGTTCATCGCCGCGAACTTCGACTCACCACTGTCGCTGCTCACCCCGCAGTTGGCGCGGCTGACCGCGATCGGCGGCTTCCGCAAATGGGACCGGATGGTCAAGCGGCACATCAGCGACCCGCGGCTGCAGCGGATCTTCACCTTCCAGTCGCTGTACGCCGGCGTGGCGCCGCGCGACGCCCTGGCGGTCTACGCGGTGATCGCCTACATGGACACCATCTCGGGCGTGGTGTTTCCGCGCGGCGGGGTGCGGGCGCTGCCCGACGCGCTGGCCGCGGCCGCGGCGGACGCCGGCGTCGAATTTCGTTACCGCGCAACCGTTACCGCGCTCGAGCGGGCGGGCGGTCGGGTGACCGCCGTGGTGACCGAGCAGTCCGGACGCATCGCCTGCGATGCGGTGGTGTTGACCACCGAACTGCCGCAGACCTACGCGCTGCTGGGCCGCACACCGCGTCGCGCCGTGCGGCTGCGCGCCTCACCCTCGGCCGTTGTGGCGCATCTGGGTTGCCCCGCCGTCGCATCCACGACCGCCCACCACACCATCCTGTTCGGCGAGGCGTGGGATCAGACCTTCACCGACATCGTCCGCGACGGCCGGCTCATGCGGGACCCGTCGCTTCTGGTCACCCGGCCGACGGCCGGCGACCCCACCCTGGCGCCCGAGGGGCGTGATCTGCTCTACGTGCTCGCCCCCGCCCCGAACCTGGATCGCGGGACCATCGATTGGGCAACTGCCGGCGACCGCTACGTCGAGGACATGATCGCGCGCGTCGGCGACCGGCTGCTGCCCGGGTTACCATGCGACGCAACAGTTTTGAGCGTCGTCACGCCCGCCGACTGGGCCCGCCAGGGCATGGCGGCCGGCAGTCCGTTCGCGCTGGCCCACACGTTCGGCCAGACCGGACCGTTTCGACCGGGCAACCTGGTGCGCGGCATCGACAACGCGGTGCTCGCCGGGTCCTCCACGGTGCCCGGCGTCGGCGTTCCGACCACGCTGATTTCCGGGCGGCTCGCCGCCGACCGCATCACCGGGGTCGCCGCGCGGTCGGCCGCGCACGTCGACATGAAAGCCGGTTCGGCATGATGCGCGGCGAGCTGACGGCGGCCGGGATCGACGACCCGTGGTTGCGCGACGGGTATCGCCGGTGCCGGGAACTCAACGCCGCGCATGGCCGCACCTTCTTTCTCGCGACCCGGTTGCTCGCGCCCGACCAGCGGCCACCCGTTCATGCGCTGTACGGTTTCGCCCGGTACGCCGACGACATCCTCGACGATCTCGACCCGGCGGTCGGCGCCGACGTCCGCGGTCGCCGGCTGGCGCAGCTGTCGCAGCGATTCTTCTCCGGCGATGCGCACCGCGACGATCCGCTGGTCGCCGCCGTGACCGACACCGTGCGGCGCTATCGGATCAGCGCGGAGCTGTTCGAGGACTTCTTGGCGTCGATGCGGATGGACCTCACGGTCACCGACTATCCGGACCGCAAGGCCCTCAACCGCTACATGCGCGGCTCCGCGGAAGCCATTGGGCTGCAAGTGCTTCCGATACTGGGCACGGTGACGCCCGTGCAGGAGGCGGCGCCGTACGCCGCGGCGCTGGGCCGCGCGTTCCAGCTCACCAATTTCCTGCGTGACGTCGACGAGGACCTGCAGCGCGGCCGGGTCTACCTGCCGGCCGACGAACTCGCCGCCGACGGGGTCGACCGGGAGCTGTTGACGTGGTGTCACACCCACCGCCGCACCGATCCGCGGGTGCGCCGCGCCCTGGCCGTTCAGCACGAAATCGCCAGGCAGACTTATCGATTCGCCGCCGACGGGATCGCCACGCTCGCCCGCCGCTCGCGACCGTGCGTGGCGACCGCGGCGGCGCTGTACTCGGAGATCCTGGACTGCATCGAAAGAAGCGACTTCGCGGTGTTCGATCACCGTGCCACCGTCGGCACGACGCGACGGCTTCGGGTCGCCGGTGCGGGACTGATACGGTCGTGGCGGGCGCGCAACGGCGCGCGGGGCGTTCGTCAATCGGGGGCCGCATGAGCGATCGGTGGCAATACCTGGCGGTGCTGGCCGCATGCCTGGTGATCACCGCGCCGCTGGAGATCTTCGGCCCCGGCGTCTACCGCCAGTGGCGAAGGGCCCTCAAGGCGATCGTGCCGGTGGCCGCGGTGTTCTTGATCTGGGATGAGATCGCCGTCGCCGCGCACGTGTGGACTTACGACCGCGCCTATCTGTGTGGCCTGGGCATCCCGTTCCGGGTGCCGATCGAAGAGGTGCTGTTCTTCCTCGTCATTCCGGTCTGCGCGTTGCTGACCTACAACGCCGTGACCACCATCCTGGACAAGGTGCACCGCCGATGACGGGCCTGGGCTACGCGCTGCCGGCCGCGCTGGCGGTATTGCTGGTCTGCGCACTGGAATTGGCGGTGCTGCGCACCGGGCTCTTCCGGCGTGCGGCGTACTGGCTGTCGATGCTGATCGTGCTGGGATTCCAGATCCCGGTGGACGGCTGGCTGACGAAACTCAGCTCCCCCGTCGTCAGCTACGACGATCGGCAGCTGAGCGGCCTGCGCTTCCCATTCGACATCCCGGTCGAAGACTTTCTGTTCGGCTTCGCGTTGGTCACCGCGGTGCTGCTGCTGTGGGAGCGGCAACGTGCGCGTCGGTGATGCTGGTCCCGCGCCCGCCGACCTGGCGGCCGCGTTCGACGCGGGCGCGCCGGCTTACGACCGGCTGGTCGGGGCCAGCCCCGGTTACCACGCGCAGCTGACCTTGTCGGCGCGCCGAATGCGAATCCCGAACCGCGGCAACGGGTTACGGTTGCTCGATGCCGGCTGCGGCACGGGCGCCTCGACGGCCGCGCTGCTCGCCGTCGCACCGGAGGCCGACATTGTCGCCGTCGACGCCTCGCGCGGAATGCTCGACGCGGCGCGCGCCAAACAGTGGCCCGCCTCGGTGCGCTTCGTGCACACACCGGTCGAAGAGCTGGCCGAGCACGGGATCACCGGACCGTTCGACGGCATCCTGGCCGCCTATCTGATCCGCAACGTCGCCGACCGGGACGCACAGCTGCGCAGGTTCCGCGAGCTGTTGCGTCCGGGCGGCACCCTGGCGGTGCACGAATACTCGGTGCGCGACTCCCCCGCCGCGACCCGCATCTGGCACGCCGTGTGCTGGGCCATCATCATTCCCGCCGGGTGGTGGCGCACCCGGGACGCCGGGCTGTATCGCTACCTGTGGCGCAGCGTATTGGATTTCGACGGCGCCGCGCGGTTCGAGACCCGCCTCGCCGACGCCGGCTTCACCGCCGTGCACAGCGAGACGATGCCCGGTTGGGAGACCAACATCGTGCACACCTTCCTGGCGGACGCGCCGCGATGACCGCCGACCGGCGGCGCCGAACCTTCGCCGCACCAACGGGATTGCCGGACGCCGGTGCGCTGCCCGAGCGCCCCCGGGTGGCCGTCGTCGGCGGCGGGATCGCCGGCCTGAGCGCCGCCACCGGGTTGGCCGAGCGCGGCGTCGTCGTCGAGGTCATCGAAAGCGAGCGCTACCTGGGCGGCCGGGTGGGGGGCTGGATCGAGCGCGACGGCGGCGCCGAGCTCGCGATGAACCGCGGCTTCCACGCGTTCTTCCGGCAGTACTACAACCTGCGCGCCCTGCTGAGCCGGATCGACCCGCAACTGCGGATGCTCACTCCCGTCGCGGATTACCCGCTGATCGACGGCGCCGGACGGCGCGACACCTTCCGCGGGCTGCCGCGCACCCCGCCGTGGAACGCCGTGGTCTTCGCCGCGCGCAGCCCGACGTTCCGGCTGCGAGACTTCACCCGCATCGACGCCCGCGCGGCCGCACCGCTGGCCGCCGTATCGGTGCCCGGCACCTACCAGCGCCTGGACCACACCGACGCCGCGACGTTTCTCTCCGACATCCGATTCCCCGAGGCCGCAAGGCATCTGGCGTTCGAGGTGTTCTCCCGCAGCTTCTTCGCCGATCCCTCCCAGCTCTCCGCGGCCGAGCTGGCGACCATGTTTCACATCTACTTCCTCGGATCGTCCGAGGGCCTGATCTTCGACGTGCCGTCGGCGAACTACGACAGCGCCCTGTGGGAGCCGTTGCGCGGCTACCTCGAGGGTCGCGGCGCGCGGTTCCGGCTCGCCACCAAGGTGCTGCGCATCGAGACCGCACCGGCGAAGTCTTTTCGGGTGCACACTGATTCCGATGACCACTGCGAGGTCGACGCCGTCGTATTGGCCACCGACGTCGCGGGTTTACAGCGGATCGTCGCGGCGTCCCCGGATCTGGGCACCGAGGCCTGGCGCACCCAGATCTCGCGGCTGCGCAGCGCGCCGCCGTTCGCCGTGCATCGGCTGTGGCTCGACCGACCGGTCGCGGCGCACCGGCCGGCGTTTTTGGGCACCGCCGGCCATGAACCGCTCGACAACATCAGCGTGCTGGAGCGCTACGAAAGCGAAGCCCGCGACTGGGCCGGCGCGCATCATGGTTCGGTGGTCGAGTTGCACTCGTACGCCCTGGATTCCGCGCCGTCGCGGGACGCCGCGCTACGACAGCTACACAGGGTGTATCCGGAAACCGCTGCGGCGCAAATCGTCCACGAGAAGCTGCTGCATCGCAGCGACTGCCCGCTGTTTGCGCCGGGCTCCTATCCCTTCCGTCCCCCGGTCCGCACGCCCACGCCGGGCTTGTTGCTGGCCGGCGACGCCATCCGCATCGACTTGCCGGTGGCGCTCATGGAGCGCGCCGCAACCACCGGCTGGTGCGCAGCGAACCAACTCCTGCAACGATGGGGATTAGCCGGACACCCGTTGGCCACGGTACCCACCCAAGGCCGGTCACCGCTGCTTCGATGGCTTGCCGCCCGCGAAAGATCCACCACACCATGAAGTTCCGCGAACAGCTACAGCAGCGCCTGTCCGCCACCCGGACCAAAGGGTGGCCTCTGCAGGTGATCCCGCGCATGTCGTGGGCCGATCAGCGCCCGACCTATCGCGACGCGCAACCCGCCATCATCGAGGGCGCGCTGCGTCGCTCGCAGCGCAAACCCACCGGCAACTGGTACGCCTTCGCCGCCAGTCACCAGGTCCCCGCCGGGCGCCCCGTCGGCGCCCGGGTCGCCGGCGTCGAGGTCGTGGCCTGGCGCGACGACCGCGGGCGGTTGTGCGTGGGGCCCCGCAGTTGCCCCCATTTGGGTGCCGACCTCGCCACCGGCACCGTGCACCGGGGCGCGCTGATCTGCCGCTGGCACGGGCTGACCCTGGACGGACACGCTCGCGAATTCGGCTGGAGCCCGTTGCCCAGTCACGACGACGGCGTCCTGGCATGGGTGCGCCTCGACGCGGTGGGCACGGAGGACCCACTGGACCGGCCGGTGATCGCACAACGTCCGGCCGGCGACACCCTGAGCGCGGTCGCCCGCCTGGAGGGTGTCTGCGAACCGAGCGACATCATCGCCAACCGGCTCGATCCGTGGCACGGCGCGTGGTTTCACCCCTACTCGTTCACCCGGCTCGACGTGCTCACCACCCCCACCGAAGAGGCGGACCGATTCCTGGTGGCGGTGACCTTCCGGATGGGACGCGTCGGGGTGCCGGTCGTCGCCGAGTTCAGCTGCCCGGAGGCACGCACCATCGTCATGCGCATCGTGGACGGCGAGGGGACGGGCAGCGTCGTCGAAACCCATGCGACGCCAATGGGTTCGGGACCCGACGGTCGACCGCGCACCGCAGTCCTGGAGGCCACCATCGCGCATTCGGACCGGCCCGGTTTCACGCGCGCCGCTCGGGCGGCGCCGCTCATCACACCGTTCATGCGGTACGCGGCCACCAAGCTGTGGCGCGACGACCTCGCCTACGCCCAGCGCCGTTACCAGGTTCGCGCAAGTTCGTAGGGTCAAGCCGCCAGCTGGTCTCTTGGCACGCTCCGTGCCGGGTTGTCCGTGCGGCGGCAGGTGCGCTGCCGACGCCAGACGGCACGACCAGTTTTGCCCGTTCCCAACTTTTATGCCCAAACCGGGGTTTCACCGCGCCGCTGAGGGGAACGCGGGGATAAGCCGCCTGATGCCTCAGGCGGCCGTATCTGAATTCATGCCAACCAAGGAGATTTGATGGCGGAGGACGGCGGGCGCAGCAACCCGGTCAAGGGTGTCGTCGAGGGCGTCAAGGCAGTGGCCAAGCAGGCCATCGGGGCGGTGTCCGGCCAGGAATATCTGGTCCGCGAAGGGAAGGCCCAGCAGGCTCAGGCCAGTGGTTACATTCCCAGCGCGCCGGGTGCCGAGCCGCCAGACCTCGCCGAGCCGACGACGCCGCGGGAGCCGTTGCCACCCAAGAACGATCAAATCGCCCCGGAACTTCGGACCCCGACCGGAACACCGGTGGAGGGCCCGGCGACCGCGCGTGGACAGCAGGGCGAGTACCTGACCACCGCCCAGGGTGTGCGGCTATATGACACCGATCATTCGCTGAAGGCCGGTGAACGCGGCCCGACGCTGCTGCAAGACCACCATCTGCGCGAGAAGATCACCCATTTCGATCATGAGCGCATTCCGGAACGTGTGGTGCACGCTCGTGGCGCCGGCGCCCACGGTGTGTTCCGCGGCAACGGCGCAGCCGAAAAACTGTGCAAGGCAGGGTTTCTCAAGTCCGGCGCCGAGACGGCGGTATTCGTCCGATTCTCCACCGTGATCGGCTCCCGCGGATCGGCCGACACCGTGCGGGACACCCGCGGGTTCGCCACCAAGTTCTACACCCACGAGGGAACGTTCGACCTGGTCGGCAACAACATCCCGGTGTTCTTCATCCAGGACGGCATCAAATTCCCCGACATCATCCACGCGGCCAAGCCGCACCCGGATCGCGAGATCCCGCAAGCCCAGACCGCGCACGACACCTTCTGGGATTTCGTGTCGCTGCACACCGAGGCATCCGCGCACACCATGTGGGCCATGTCCGACCGCGCGATCCCGCGGTCTTACCGGACCATGGAGGGCTTCGGCGTCCACACGTTCCGGCTGGTCGCGCCGGACAACACCACCTCGCTGGTGAAGTTCCACTGGAAGCCACGCCTGGGGGTGCATTCGCTGGTGTGGGAGGAGGCGCAGATCGCCGCCGGCGTCGACCCCGACTTCCACCGTCGTGACCTCGCCGATGCCATCGAGGCGGGCGCCTATCCCGAGTGGGATCTGGGCATCCAGGTGTTCCCGGACACCCCGGAGCAAATGTTCGAAGGCATCGATCTGCTCGACTCGACCAAGATCGTGCCCGAGGAGTTGGCCCCGGTTCAAATCATCGGCACCATGCAACTCAACGCCAACCCGACCAACTTCTTCGCCGAGACCGAGCAGGTGGCGTTTCACATCGGTCATCTGGTTCCCGGCATCGACGTCACCGACGACCCGCTGTTGCACGCGCGGTTGTTCTCCTACCTCGACACGCAGATCACCCGCCTGGGTGGTCCCAATTTCGCGCAGATCCCGATCAACCGTCCGCACGCACCGGTCAACGACATGTTGCGGGACGGGTTTCACCAACACGGCGTACATCCCGGCAATGCGCCGTACCGTCCGAATTCCATTGACGGTGGGTGCCCTTTCGCCGCCGGAGCCGATCTCGCCGCCTTCATCGAGTCCCCGGTCCCGCTGCCCGCGTCGACCAAACGTCGCGCAAATCCCGCGAGTTACGACGACCACTTCAGTCAGGCGACCTTGTTCTACCGGAGCCTGCAGCCCGTCGAACAAGCCCATGTCGTCGAGGCGTTCGCCTTCGAGTTGGGTAAATGCTACGAACAGGTGATCAAGGAACGCGAGCTCGCGGTCCTCGCGAAGATCGACACCGAACTGTGCGCCGCCGTCGCCGCGCGGCTGGGTTTGGAGCCGCCCGTTCCGGCCGCGGCGCCTGCCGCCCCGGCGGTCAGCCCGGCGCTGTCGCAAGTCGGCCAACGGTGGCCGGTGGCCGGTCGCCGCATCGGCATCCTCACCGACGCCGAATCCGACACCGGCGAGGTGACGGCGGCGGTGGCCGCGATCACCGCGGCCAAGCTGGTTCCGCTCGTGTTCGCGTCGCACGGCGGAAAGCTGAACCGCGACGGCGGCCCAACGGTTTCTCGCACGTATTCGACGGGACGATCCGTGGAGGTCGACGCCGTTCTCGTCGCTGGATCACCGGTCGAGGCCGGTGCGCGAACCCTCGTGGACGAGGCGTTCCGTCATCTCAAGCCGATCGGCGTGCTGCCGCAGGGGACCAATCTGCTTGCGGCAGCGGGCCTTCCGGCGGAAGGAGAAGGCATCTTCACGGGCTCGGACGCGTCGGACATCGTCTCCTCGCTCGTCGCCGGCCTCGAGGAGCACCGGGTGTGGAACCGCGTAGTCCCCACCTGACCGGTCCCGGGGATCGGCGAACCGGAACGTTTCACGCCGCTGCCTCGCGGCGATCGTGACACGCACCCGGCGCAGCCGCGCCTACTTCGTGCCTTCCGGACCCGTCGCCGCCATGCCATCAGGGCTGGTGGCGGAGGAAGTGGTCGCCGTGGTGACCGAGCGGTGCCGGCCGCGGGCCGAACGCCGCCACACCAGCACTGACGCACCCGTAAGCAGGACCGCCAACGCGATCGCGGTGGGCCACATGGCCAACTGCGCGAGCCACAAGCGCCGTTGCAGGCGCAGCACTTTACGTTCGGCGCGGCCCAGCCGTCGCGACGTCTCGATCACGGTCATCGCCAGATCAGATACCCGGGGCGGAGTCGTTCAAACCGTCGCGGCGCGCGGCGAGGTCATTCGCGCCAAGCAGTTAACCATTCAGCTGATGAACCACCGGATCGACGATTCGCACCGCCCTGCGGCGGGAATGCTCCGACCAACTGGGGGAAAGCATGGACGGCATGGCCAATGGCGAGATCGACGGCGTGGCGCAGGCGGTAGGTAAGGTGACCGAGGCGCTGGAAACCATCGAGCGCGCCCGCGGGCATCTGTATTCCTTTCATCAGCTCACCGGCCGGGCCGACCTGCAACTCGACGAGGCGGTGGCGCGGCTGCGCGAAACCGGCCACGCCGATCTGGCGCAACACATCAGCACCGAGCTGATCGGTCGCAACGTCCTGCCGGGCCGGTGGAGCTTCCAGGTGCTGGAGGACTACGACGACGGCTACTACCGCTGCTTCACGCAGATCGAGCAGCTGGTGCGAAGCCGGCTCACCGAGGGGCGGCGCCACGTCTACGAGATGGCCCTCAAGGAGCGTCGACGCACCGACGGACACCCGGCCCACACCGCCTCCCCCAGCGACGAATCGGCGAAAGGTGAATCCCGGTGAGCGACAAGCAATTCAAAAAGGGCGACAAGGTCGAGTGGCAAAGCCACGGCACCACGGTCCGGGGCACGGTCGAGGGCAAGATCACCTCCGACACTCAGGCCGCCGGGCGCACGGTGCGGGCGTCCGAGGACGAGCCGCAGTACAAGGTGCGCAGCGACAAGACGGGAGCCGACGCGGTGCACAAGCCCGAATCGCTGCGCCGCGCAAAGTGATGCGCGACAACGGCATCGAGGAGTCACCGTGACCGACGACCATGACACCACCTGGGAGCGCTTCCGGGACACCGTCAACATGACGGCGCGCGAGCTGGAAAACTGGCTCGGCACCGAGGAATCGAAGAGTGTCGGCGAAAAGCGGAGCGGAGCCGAGGCCACGGGCCACGCCAGTGGCCGTCACATCGTCAAGATACTCAAGGCCAAACGCGCCGACCTCACCGAGGCCGACTACGCGCACATGCGAAAGGTGGTCGGTTATGCCAGGCGCCACCTGGCGCAACGCCCGCAGGGCGACATCGATGAAAGTCCCTGGCGGTACTCGTTGATGAACTGGGGCCACGACCCCGCGAAGTCTCGATAGCGCCCGCTCGGCGCGGCTGAGCCGCCGCGGCGGCGATCCGCCGAGGGTGCCGTAGGCTGATGGCCACCGAACGCTCCGGCGCGTTTCGACTGCCGCGGATAGCGGTCACCGATACGCTGGCCGGCGTATTTGCAAAAAGGATGCGGGTAAGTGACCAAGCGCGCCGCCGCTGACCGGCGACCAGATCGAGCCGAACTCGAGAAATTGATGTCGGCCGATATGCGCGCGATCACCGCCCAGTCCGACCGCATCGGCCGGCACTTCGCCCGGCAAAACGATGTCAGCAGCACGGATTTTCACGCGTTGCTGCACATCATGGTCGCCGAAACCGCCGGGGAGCCGTTGACGGCGGCCCAGTTGCGCCGCCGCATGGACGTCTCACCGGCCGCGATCACCTACCTGGTCGACCGCATGATCGACGCCGGCCACGTCCGTCGCGAACCCGATCCCCAGGACCGGCGCAAGACCCTGCTTCGCTACGAGAAGCCGGGCATGGCGCTGGCCCGCTCGTTCTTCACTCCCCTTGGCGCCGAGCTACATACGGCGCTGGCCGACCTTCCAGATCGCGACCTGGCGGCGGCGCATCGGGTGTTCACCGCGATGATCGAGGCGATGGCCAGCTTCGAATCACGGCTGGCCACACCGGGTCCGAAGACGCCCGCGGCCCCCGAACCTAAGGTCAAGGGTCATCGCGGTCCGGCGAGACGCGGCGCCGCGCCCGACTAGTGAACCGGCCGCTCGGCGGCGCAGCCCAGTAGCCGTTGCTCGATCAGGTCGGCGCCGTGGGCCACGCCCCCCGTCGCGGCGAGCCCCGCGGCCACCCGTTGCGCGCCGTCGGCCATCGTCATCGCCTTGCGTACCTTGGCTCTCAGTCGCGCCGCGGTGAGCTTCTTGGCGGTCAACCGGGTTCCACAGCGGGCCATCTCCACTCGCCTGGCGACCTCGGCCTGATCGCGCGCGAAGGGCACAACGCAGACCGGCACTCCCCGATCGAGGGCCTTCAACGTCGTGCCCATCCCCCCGTGCGTGATGGCGCAGCTGGCGCGGGCGAGGATGGCCGCGTGCGGCACGAACCGGCGCACGGTCGCGTTCTCGGGTCGCGGCAGACCAGCGGGCACACCGGCCGGGAACGTCGCCACCACGTGCACGTCCTCGTCGGCGAGCGCGCGCAACGCGATTCGTCCCAACGCCTCGTCACCCTGGCGCAACGAGGAGGTGTTCACCAGCACCATCGGACGTTCGATGGCGTCGATCCACTCCGGTGCGGCGGCCGTCGAGGGTTCGAATGCGCAGGCACCGATGTGGTGCACCACGCCGGACCATCCCGGATGCGGGTACTCGAACGGCTCGCCGCCGACCGCCAATACCAGCGGCGCGCGCCGGATGAAGCCGTCCACCGAGGTGACCGGCGGCAGGTCCAGCCCGGCGCGAATGGCGTTGACGCGAGGCAACATTGGCCGGTCGAACAGGTGCCTGACGATCGGCCGCACCGTGGCGTCACGGACCTCACCGACGATGCCCGGCAGCGGACGAAATCCCGGACCGAATGGTGGCACCCCGCGCGATCGCAGGTAGGGGGTGAACGGTGAGAACAACAGCCACGGAAGGTCCCCGGCGTCCGCGGCCGACAGGGCTCCCCAACAGTTCGCGTCCACGATCACCGCATCCGGCCGGGTCGCGCCCACCGCACGCCGAAAGTCGTCGACTTCCAGCACCGCCCGCCGGCACAGCACGTCGATGGTTAACTTCAACACTCCCAAGGTATTTCGCGCCTGCCAGTCGTTGCCGGCGATCGCCTCGATCCGCGGATCGACCGGCGCGGCGTGCACGCCGATGGATCGCATCGTCGAAACACCGGCCGACATGGTGCGCAGGTGCACCTCGTGTCCGCGCCGGGTCAGCTCGGCGAGCAGCGCCCCGGCCGGCAGCAGATGCCCCAGGGCGGGCGAGCCGTAGGCCAAGATGACGGCCACGTCGCGCGGGCCTAGTCCGCGCCGACGAGGTCGACGCCGCGCAGGTCCGCCAGGTTTGCGGCACCACAGCCGTGCAGGCAGATCCGCAGCTCGTCGATGAACGGCTGCAGCCAGTCGACCACGGCGGCACTCGATTCGATGGCGGCCGGCAGCAGCGGCCGGGCGACCGCCACGACATCGGCACCGAGTGCGATCGCCTTGGCCGCATCCATACCGGTGCGGATGCCACCGGAGGCCACCAAGGGGATCGCCGGTAGCGCCTCGCGCACCTCCACGATGGCGCGGGCGGTCGGGATGCCCCAGTCGGCCAGGTGCGGGTAGCGCAGTTCGCCGTACCGCACGAACTGCTCGACGCGCGACCACGACGTGCCGCCGGCGCCCGCGACGTCGATTCCGGCCACCGGCAATTCGCCTTCTCCCCCGACCAGTTCCGCGGCCGCCGCGCCGCCGATGCCGTGCCCGACCTCCTTGAGCAGCACCGGATAGTCGACGGTGGCGGCGGCCTCGCGCAACCTGTTCAGCGACCCGGCGAAGTCGGTGTCGCCGTTGTGTTGCATCGCCTCCTGGAGCGGATTGGTGTGCACGGCAAGCGCATCGGCGCCCACTCGGTCCAGGGCCTTCGCCAGATCCGGCGCGGCGGCCTTGGTCAGTTGCGCCAAGCCGATGTTGCCGAACAGCAAGACATCCGGCGCCACATCGCGCACCGTGAAGCTGTCCGCCGCCCGCTCCCCCAGCGCACTGTCCAACATGATCCGCTGCGAGCCCAGCATCATGCCCAAACCCAGCTGCTGGGCCGCCGCGGCCAGGTTGCGGTTGATCGTCCCGGACAACTCCGCACCCCCGGTCATCGCGCCGATGAGGATAGGCGACCGCAGGCGGGCACCGAAAAAGTCGGTGGACAAATCGATGTCGCCCAGGTTGGTCTGGGTCAGCGCGTTGTACGGCAGTTCATAGCGGTCCAGCCCGGTGGTGACGCCGTCGTAGCCGACCGGCTCGCTCAGGCAGACATCGATGTGCCGCCGCTTGCGGGTGGTCATCTCGCCGCGGTCAGCGGTCATCGCAGGTACCCCCTCGCGTCCGACACTGCCCCCGGCCCTGCGTCCATAATGTCCATAGTGCCCCCTCCTGCGTACCGCCGGCGCCGTCGCGTCGCGATGCGTCATTTCAGTTGATTAATGTTTAACAAACTGAAAGGGTTGTAAACGTGGTGTGGGATTCCGGGGCCGCCGCCGTGACGGGGCGGCGTTGCTGGTTGCTCGCGCTGATCGCGGCCGCGCTCGGTGTCGGGTTGATGGTCCTGATCGGCGGTAACGCCGCCGCGGGCCAATCCCCGCAATCCGTTCCAGTCGATGCGCAATCCGCCCGGGTCGAGACCCTGGCCAGGCAGTTTCCCGGGGGTGACAAGGCGCCGCTGATCGTGGTGGTCAGCCGCACCGATGCAGGCGTGCTGACCGCGTCCGACCGCGACGCCGCCCAGGCCGCTCGGGACCGGGCGCTGGCGGCCTCGCGGCCCGGCGCGAATGCGGCGGCGACCCCGCTGCTGCCGTCGAGCGACGGCAGGGCCGCCCAGGCCGCGGTCCCCATCGACGCCGACCTGTCCGGGCTCGAGCTCTCCGACGCCGTCACCACGCTGCGCACGGCCGCGGCCACCGGCCTGCCCGGGCAGCTGCAGGTGCACGTGACCGGCGGCCCCGCCTTCGGGGCGGACATCGCCGGCGCGTTCGCGGGCGCCAACATCACCCTGCTCGCGGTGACGACGTCGGTGGTGGCGCTGCTGCTGATCGCCACCTACCGCTCCCCGGTGCTGTGGCTGGTCCCGCTGCTGGTCGTCGGATTCGCCGATCGAGTGGCCGCGGCGCTCGGCACGGCGGTCGCATCGCTGACCGGGCTGAGTTTCGACGGCGCCACCTCCGGGATCACCAGCGTGCTGGTTTTCGGCGCCGGCACCAATTACGCGCTGCTGCTGATCTCCCGGTATCGACAAGAGCTGCACCGCCATTCCGCGCACCGCGCCGCCCTGCGCGAGGCCGTGCGCAGGGCGGGGCCGGCCATCGTCGCCAGCAACGCCACCGTGGTGTTGGCGTTGCTCACCCTGCTGTTCGCGTCCACCCCGAGCACCCGCAGCCTGGGCGCGCTCGCGGCGTGCGGCCTTGTCGTCGCGGCGATTTCGGTGCTGGTGATCCTCCCCCCGCTGCTGGCCGGCTGCGGGCGGCGATTGTTCTGGCCGTTCATCCCGCGCGCGGACGACGGCGACACCCTCGGGGCCGGCGCGTGGCTTCGCGTCGCGGAATGGGTGAATCGGCGCCCCGCTCTGGTGGCGGCGGTCGCCGTCGCGGTGCTGGCGGTCCTGGGCACCGGCCTGCTGGGAACCCGGATCGGCCTGACGCAGACCGAACAGTTCCGCCTGCGCGCCGACTCCGTGGCGGGATACCAGGTTGTGGCCCAACACTTTCCGGCCGGCCTGACCAACCCGACGCTGGTCATCGGACGCACGGATCACGCCTCGGCGCTGCGGCAGGCAATCACCGCCACCCCCGGCGTCGTCTCGGTGACCGAGTCCGGCCGATCGGAGTCCGGGCTGACGAAGTGGTCGGTGGTGATCGACGCGCCGCCGTCGTCGAATCAAGCTTTCAATGCAGTTGCGGCACTGCGGAATTCGACGCGAGCCGTGGACCCCGCGGCGTTGGTGGGCGGGCCCGACGCGCAGGCCCTCGACGTACGTGATGCGGCCACTCATGACCGGCTGCTGCTGATCCCGGCGATCCTGGCCGTCATCCTGGTCGTGCTGTACGCGGTGCTGCGCTCGGCCCTGGCGCCACCGACGCTGCTGGCCGCGACGATCCTGGGCGCGTTGGCCGCGCTGGGCATGGGTGGGTGGGCGAGCCTGCACGTCTTCGGGTTCCCAGCGCTGGACAACACCACCCCGCTGTTCGCGTTCTTGTTCTTGGCGGCCCTCGGGGTGGACTACACGATCTTTCTGGTCACCCGGGCCCGCGAGGAAGCCGCGCGGCCCGGCGCCCGCGCTCCGATGGTGCGCGCTGTATCGGCTACCGGTGGCGTGATCACCAGTGCCGGAATCGTTTTGGCCGCCGTGTTCTGCGTGCTCGGGGTGTTGCCGCTGATCGTGTTGACCCAGCTTGGCATCATCGTCGGCCTGGGAATCCTGCTCGACACCTTCGTGGTGCGCACGCTGGTCATCCCGGCGTTGTTCGCCCTCATCGGCGACCGGATCTGGTGGCCGACCAATCCCGCACGCACCAAAACCGTTGAGCAACAAGCGGACCGGAGACAACCAGAACGGAGCACGCCATGAACAGGTCGATACTGGCCGCGACCAGCCTGGCCGTGGCCGCAACCGCCGCAGCCGGCAGCGTCGCCAGCCGCGACGCCACGTCCCGGTGGTACTCGCGGCTTCGCAAGCCCGCCTACCAGCCACCCCGTGCCGCCTTCCCCGCGGCGTGGACCACGCTTTACGGGGACATCGCGGTCACGTCGGCGGCAGCCCTCGACCGTCTGAAGGCAACCGGGCAGCACGACAAGGCCCGCGCGTACGCGGCGGCGCTGACGGCGAACCTGGCCCTGAACGCCGGATGGAGTTGGCTGTTCTTCCGGTACCACAAACTCGGGGCCGCCACGATCGGGGCGGCGGCGCTGACGGCCAGTAGCGCCGATCTGGTCAGGCGCACGGCGCAAGCCACACCGCGCGGCGCGCTGGCGTTGCTGCCCTACCCCTTGTGGTGCGGCTTCGCGACCGTTTTGTCCACCCACATCTGGCGACTCAACCGCTGACTATGCCGGCACTGCTGTGGTTTCGCCGAGATCTGCGGTTGCGCGATCATCCGGCGCTGCTCGCCGCGGCCGAGAACGACGAGGTGCTCGCCTGCTTCGTGCTGGACCCGCGCCTGGAAAAGTCCTCGGGGCAACGCCGACTGCAGTACCTCGGTGACTCGCTGCGCCGGCTGCGCGACGATCTCGACGGCCGGCTGCTGGTCACCCGCGGGCAGCCCCACACGCAGATTCCCCGCATAGTCAAGGAAATCGGGGCGTCGTCGGTGCACATCTCCGAAGACTTCGCGCCGTTCGGCAAGCGCCGTGACGAGCGGGTGCGCGCGGCGCTGGGTCCGGTGCCGCTGATGGCGACGGGGTCGCCGTACCTCGTCTCACCCGGCCGCGTCACCAAACCCGATGGCTCGCCCTACCAGGTGTTCACCCCGTTCCTGCGCCAGTGGCGCAAGACCGGGTGGCGGGAACCGGCGAAGTCGAACGCGAAGTCCGCGCGCTGGCTGGATCCGGCGAGCCTGCCCATCAAGCAGTGCGACCTCCCCGATCCCGGACAGGCCCTCGAGGTGGCCGCAGGCGAGGCGGCGGCACGCAAACAATGGAAGTCGTTCGTCGACAACGGCTTACAAAGCTACGCCGAGGACCGCAACAGGCCCGACCTGACCGGGACCAGCCGCATGTCGGCGCACCTGAAGTTCGGCACCATTCATCCGCGCACCCTGGTCGCCGACCTGGACGCGCGAAGCGTCGGGGCACAGGCCTTCTTGCGGGAGTTGGCTTTTCGCGACTTCTACGCCGACGTGCTGCACCACTGGCCGGCCAGCGCCTGGCGGAACTGGAACAGCGATTTCGACGGCATCCAGACCGACACCGGCGCGCAGGCCGCCCGCCGCTTCGAGGCGTGGAAAGCCGGCGAGACGGGCTTTCCGTTCGTGGATGCCGGCATGCGTCAGCTGCGCGACACCGGATTCATGCACAACCGCGTGCGCATGGCCGTGGCCTCGTTCCTGGTCAAGGACCTGCACCTGCCGTGGCAATGGGGGGCCGAATGGTTCCTGGACCAGCTGGTCGACGGTGACATGGCGAACAACCAGCACGGCTGGCAGTGGTGTGCGGGCTGCGGCACCGACGCCGCGCCCTACTTCCGGGTGTTCAACCCGATCACCCAGGGTGAGAAGTTCGACCCGGCGGGCGACTACATCCGGCGCTGGGTCCCGGAGCTGCGTTCGGCCGACGACGTGCACCTGCGCAAGGGTCAACGTCCCGACGGCTATCCCGAGCCGATAGTCGACCACGCCGCGGAGCGCGCCGAGGCGCTGCGGCGTTACCAGAGCATCTGAGCGGGATTCGCCGTCGAGGCGCTCCCGCCGGCTCCGCGAACTGATGCGAACCTTCCGCCATGTGCTAGCACCCGCGCCAGCGGAATCGGAAAGCGGATTATGGTGCGCAGACGTTACCGCTGTGACACGAGTGGCCGTTGGTGGGTCATGGACGCAGCAACGGCCACGCCCGCCGGCACCCGTTTGCTGAATCGTCCGCCCGAAACCGATGAGCATGCCAGGATCAGCCCATTCATCGTGGGCAAGCCGTTCGGGAGGCGACAATGACCAACTTCATCATCCGGGCGCTGCTGATCTCTGGCGCGGCGGCCGGACTCGCCGCGGGCGTCGGCGCCTGTTCGTGTTCCGTCGGCACCTCGCACTCGGTGAGCAAGAGCGATGTCGCCGGCCAGATCACCGCCAAAATGACCGACGCGGCGGGCAACAAACCGGAGTCGGTGAACTGCCCCACCGATCTGCCCGCGAAGGTCGGCGCGCAGATCAATTGCGACATGAAGGTCAAGGACCGGCCGTTCAACGTCAACGTCACGGTGACCAGCGTCAACGGCAAGGACGTCAAGTTCGACATGGTCGAGACCGTCGACAAGAACCAGGTCGCCGGCGCGATCAGCACCCAGGTGGGCCAGCAGGTCGGCCGCAAACCGGACGCGGTGACCTGCCCCGACAACCTCAAAGGCGTTGCGGGCGCGACGTTACGGTGTCAGCTCACCGACGGCGCCGACAAATACGGCGTGCTGGTGACCGTGACCGACGTCGACGCCGGCGACGTCAACTTCCACTTCAAGGTCGACGAGCAGCCGCAGGCCGCCGGCTAACGGGCCGCCTTCTTGCGCTCGATGTCGGCCAGCGCGGCCGCCAGTTCGGCGCGCTGGGCGGCCGAGCTCTCCCAGGCGAGCTGGCGGTTCTTCACCACCTTGGCCGGCGCGCCGACCGCGATCGAGTAGTCCGGGATCACCCCGCGGACCACCGCGTGAGACCCGAGCACGCAACCACGCCCGATGGACGTGCCCCGCAGCACCGATACCTTGACGCCCACCCAGGTGTCCGGACCGATCCGGACCGGGGACTTGACGATGCCCTGGTCCTTGATCGGCAGGTCGATGTTGTCCATGCGGTGGTCGAAATCGCAGACGTAGCACCAGTCGGCCATCAGCACCGAGTCGCCGAGCTCGATGTCGAGGTAGGCGTTGATCACGTTGTCGCGACCCAGCACCACCTTGTCCCCGAACCGCAGCGAACCCTCGTGCGCGCGGATGGTGTTCTTGTCGCCGATGTGCACCCAGCGGCCGATCTCAAGCTGCGCGAGCTCGGGCGTCGCATGGATCTCGACGCCCTTGCCCAGAAACACCATGCCGCGGGTGATGATGTGCGGGTTGGCCAGCTTGAACTTCAGCAGCCGCCAATAGCGCACCAGGTACCACGGCGTGTACGCGCGGTTGCGCAGCACCCATTTCAGCGAGGCCAGCGTGAGGAACTTGGCCTGGCGCGGGTCGCGCAGATTTGATCCACGCCAGCGACGATGGACCGGGGCACCCCACATGGATGTCATGGCCGGAAAGCCTAGTCGAGAGGCCAAGCGATACCCTCACGTGTACTCGATCGCCGCACCCGCCGAACGCCCCTGCGGAAGGACTTGGAAACCGACGTGCTTGCCCGACGACTCGTCAGTGGGCTACGGCGTTGTTCATCCGTGGCGCTGGCGGCCGTGCTCGCGGTGCCGCTGGGGGCCTGCGGCAACACCGACTCGTGGGTGGACGCCGCGGCCGCGCAAGGCTGGCCGGCCCAGTACGCCGACGCCGCCAACAGCAGCTACACCACCGTCGGCGGCGCCACCAAGCTGTCGCTGCAATGGACCCGGTCGGTCAAGGGAAGCCTGGCCGCCGGACCGGCGCTCAGCGCGCGCGGCTATCTGGTCCTCAACGCCCAGACGTCGGCGGGATGTTCGCTGATGGAGTGGGAGAACAACGACAACGGGCGGCAGCGCTGGTGTGTGCGGCTCGCCCAGGGTGGGGGCTTCGGCGGCCCGCTGCTCGACGGTTTCGACAATGTCTATGTCGGCCAGCCCGGGGCCATGCTGTCCTTTCCGGTCACCCAGTGGACGCGGTGGCGCCAGCCGGTGATCGGCATGCCCACCACGCCGCGGTTCCTCGGGCAGGGCGAGCTGCTCGTCACGACCCACCTGGGGCAGGTGCTGGTCTTCGACTCCCATCGCGGCCAGGTGACCGGGAGCCCGCTCGATCTCGTCGACGGCGTCGACCCCACCGACCCCGCGCGCGGGCTCGCCGACTGCGCCCCGGCCCGCCAGGGCTGTCCCGTCGCGGCCGCGCCCGCCTTCTCGCCGGTCAATGGGATGGTGGTGCTCGGGGTCTGGCAGCCCGGCGTCCCGGCCGCGGGTCTGGTGGGGCTGAAGTATCACCCCGGGCAGACGCCGCTGCTCACCCGCGAATGGACCAGCGACGCCGTCGGCGCCGGCATCATCGCCAGCCCAGTGCTGTCGGCCGACGGATCGACCGTCTACGTCAACGGCCGCGACCAACGGCTGTGGGCGCTGCGCACCGCCGATGCGAAGGTGAAATGGTCGGCGCCGCTGGGCTTCCTGGCGCAGACGCCGCCCGCGGTCACCCCGCAGGGGCTGATCGTGGCGGGCGGCGGGCCCGACACCCGGCTGGCGGCGTTCAAGGACGCGGGTGATCACGCCGACCAGGTGTGGCGCCGCGACGACGTGTTCCCCCTGTCGACGTCGAGCCTGGCCGGCGGCGGCGTCGGCTACGCGGTGGTCAGCGGCCCACCGGCGAACGGCGCCCCCGGCATGTCGCTGCTGGTGTTCGATCCGGGCAGCGGCCGCACGTTGAACAGCTCTGCGCTGCCCGCGGCGACCGGGTATCCCGTCGGGGTATCGGTCGGCACCGATCGCCGGGTGGTGGCCGCCACCAGCGACGGCCAGGTTTACGGTTTTGCGCCGGCCTGACCGGGACATACTGCTGTAGTGCCGATCGACGACCCCGCGGCGCCCGGCGCCGCCACCACCAGTACCGCAGGAAGCGGCCGCAGCAACACCGCCGACACCGTGGCGACGGTCATCTTGCTGGTCATCCACGGCGGCCTCTACGGCGCGACCTTCGCGCTGCTGGGTCTGCTGGTGATGACCACCGATGCGTGCGGCTCCCGGCAGTGCGGCAATCCCGCCTGGATCGACCGGGCCATGAACCTGGCCACCTGGGGCGGCGCGGCCCTGTTGCTCATCGACATCGTGCTCGCGGTGTACCTGCTGGTGCGCCGGCGGCGGGCGTTTTTCGTCCCGATCATCGGGTGCCTCGCGCAGGTGGCGCTGGCGGTCGCCGCCGTCGCGATGGAGTTGCAGGCCGGCCCGGTCTAGATCGCCAGCGGCGGAATGGCGTTGCGCGGCACCTGGGCCTGCAGCGGCCCGCCGAACGCCGGCAGCATCTCGCCCGGGGCGAAGTAGAAGATTAGCTGATCGTCGGTGATGGCGAAGTTCTGGTAGTGGGTCGGGTCATGGCCGGTCGACGGCAAAATGGCGGCGCCCAAAGGGGTTTGGCGTTCCAGGTCGCGCTGCACGATCGGGAAGATGGCGTCCAGCGGCGTGGTGTTGGGAGGGAACAGGTTGTCGAAGGTCAGCGGCTGCTTGGTGCCCAGGTTGTAGTTGAAGGCCTTGTACCAGATCGACGAGTGCGATCCCCCGACGTCCTGGAAGAACTTGAGCACCACGCTGCGGGTGTTGTGCGGCGGCTGCCCGGCGCTGTGCTGTTCGGTGGTGGCCTCCAGCTGGTAGGGCTGGTCGCGGCCGCCGGAACTCTGCGCGACCGCGACGAAGCCGTCCCGGTTCTGGGTGATGTAGTCGGTCAGCGCCTGCTCGTCCGGGTAGTCGGCGGGGAAGGTCATGTTGAGCGTGTAGTTGGGGCCGGTGGCGTGCAGATGGCACAGCTGGCCGGCCTCGACGCTGCCGCCCAGACCGGCACACGACGGCGGCTCGGCCGCGGCCGGCCAGCCCACCAGGACCGCCGCCGCCAGCAGCGCAGCGGCTATCGGATAACGCATCGTGGAATCGTCCTCGCAGAGTGGCCAGGGCCGGTGACCCGGAGAAGTGACGCCGCCAGCGTACCCGGAGCTATCGGGAGGGCCGGCAAACGAATGCCATCGCCCGGCTGGCGGTCCGGGCGCCGATGCGGGCGATGACCACGGACAGCGGGCGGCTCCCGCGCAGCCGCATCCGTTTGCGCAGCGCGTCCGGGTCGACGCGCACCCCGCGCACCAGCACCTCGAGCGCGCCGCAGTCGCGAGCCGACAGCGCCTGGCGCAGGCGGCGCTCGTCGAAGACCAGCTGTTCGAGCACCTCAAACCCGCGGTCGGCGGCCGGTAGCGCATCACCGGAGAGGTAGGCGATGTCGGGGTCGAGCTGCCAGAGTCCGTGCCGTGCGCCGTAGTGGCGCACCAGCCCGGCCCGCACCACGGCGCCGTCCGGGTCGACGATCCAGCGACCGGCCGGCCGCACGCCGCAGTCGTCGGGGTCGGTGTCGGTCAGCTGCTCGCCGCGGTCCAGCATGTTGGCCCGCCGGCCCACGCCGGGCCGCGCCAGCCCGGCCGACCACAGGCAGGCTTCCCGGACCGAACCCCGATACGACGTCACCTCGATCTCGCCGCCGAAGCCCAGGCGCCGCACCTCATCGAAATCGATTCCGGGAGCGCACTTTACGACGAAGTGCCGGTCGCGGTAGGTGTCGAGCAGCGAGCCCAGGCCGGGCCGGTAGTCGTCGATACGCAACCGGCGCCGGCCCTCGACGCGCCGGGCCGGGTCGGCGACGAGCACGGCGTCGCGGGTGATCGGGCGCAGGGCGTCGGCGCGGCAGAGCAGGGCCGCCTCCCCCACGTTGTGGCGGGCCATGGCCAGCCGCACAGGGTCGATATCGCTGCCCACCGCGGTGACCCCGCAGGCCCGCAGCGCGGCGAGCTCGGTGCCGATCGAACAGGTCACGTCGTGCACGACGAAATCGGGGGCGGCGCCGGCCAGTCGCCGGGCCCGGTGCAAGGCCACCGGCTCCGCGGTGGCCTGCTGCAGCGCCTCGTCGGTGAACAGCCACGCCGGCGTCGCAAGGCCGCCGAGTTTGTCCACCGCGCGGCGGCGCAACAGGACCGTCTCCACCAGGATCGCGGCGTGGTCGCCGAATCGGGCGCGGGCGGCGGCGACGTGGGCGACCCGGGTGGCGTCGGTCAGCTCGAGCCGGGCGACCTCCGCCAGCGCCGCGGCACCCGCGGCCGACCGCAGGTAGCCGACGTCTTGCGCGCTGAACCGCAGCCCACCACTCAGGAGGGTTTGACCCCGGTCACCATCACGTTGTAGAACCAGCCCTTCGGCACCACACGGCGCCACACGTTGGCGTCCACCCAGCTCAGCGTCTTCCAGCCGTTGAAGGCGAACTTCGCCCAGCCCCAGCCCAGCCGCCCGGGCGGCACCGACGCCTCGAAGGTGCGCACCGGCCAGCCGAACATCGCGGCGGTGAACTCCTCGCTGACGGTCCGCACCTGGGCGGCCCCGGCGTTGGAGGCCATCCGCTCCAGGTCGCCCGGGGTGAAGGTGTGCAGGTCGACGATGGCCTCCAGCGCCGCCGCCCGCGACGATTCGTCGAGCTCGGCCTGCGGACGCCGCCAGCTGCCCAGGCCGGGCAGCTTGGTGACGTTGGTGGCGATGCGCCAGGTCAGGGTGGACAGCTCGCGGGCGTAGACGTCGCCGGCGCTGGTCGGCTCGCCGGCGAAGACGAACCGGCCGCCCGGGCGCAGCACCCGGATCACCTCGCGCAGCGACAACTCCACATCGGGGATGTGGTGCAGCACCGCGTGGCCGACGACCAGGTCGAAGGTGTTGTCCTCGTACGGGATGCCCTCGGCGTCGGCGACCCGGCCGTCGATGTCGAGGCCCAGCGACTGCCCGTTGCGGGTGGCGACCTTGACCATGCCCGGCGACAGGTCGGTCACCGATCCGCGCCGGGCCACCCCGGACTGGATCAGGTTGAGCAGGAAAAACCCAGTGCCGCAACCCAATTCAAGGGCCCGGTCGTAGGGCAGCTCGCGCCGCACCTCGTCCGGCACGATGGCGTCGAAGCGGCCCCGCGCGTAGTCGATGCAGCGCTGGTCATAGGAGATCGACCACTTGTCGTCGTAGGTCTCGGCTTCCCAGTCGTGGTAGAGCACCTGGGCCAGCTTGCTGTCGTGCCGGGCGGCCGTTAGGCTGCCCTGCATGACCAGTTCGACGGACGCCGTTCCGACGCCCCACGCCACCGCCCTGACCAGCGGAGAACACCTCGACGTAGCGGCGGCGTTCGGCGGCGAGCCGCTCGGCCAGCCCCAGG
>NZ_LZLU01000100.1:0-551 GCF_001673415.1 Mycobacterium sp. 1165196.3
CGGAATTCAGCGTGACGCCCCGCGAGGCGTACGAGATGACCTCGCCGAAGGTCCAGTCCATCTGGGCCGTCGATCCGCGATTCCCTGTGTTTTTTGGACCACATGCGCAACTGCCAAGCCGCACTGGGTGCCGGGCGGGTGCTCGCCGACACCTGGTACCGCATTCCCGCGTTCTACTTCGCCTGCCCGACAACGGTATTGGGCCCGTACGACGACGCCCCGACGGCACCCGGAAGCGCTTGGCAGGACTTCGAATTGGAGATTGCCGCGGTGATCGGGACCGGCGGAAAGGATCTCACCGTCGAGCAGGCCGAACAGGCCATCATCGGCTACACCATCTTCAACGACTGGTCCGCGCGCGATCTGCAGCAGATGGAAAGCCAGCTGGGGATCGGTCAGGGCAAGGGCAAGGACAGCGGGGTGACGTTGGGCCCCTACCTGGTCACCCCCGACGAGCTCGAGCCGTATCGCGACTCCGCGTCTCCCGGCAAGCTCGACCTGCGCGTCACCGCCCTGGTCAACGACGCGGTCATCGGTACCGGATCGACGGC
>NZ_LZLU01000101.1:0-12733 GCF_001673415.1 Mycobacterium sp. 1165196.3
GTGGCGACCTGGCGAACATGTTGTGGCGCAGGATGATTGACAACGCCGAGGAATACATGGCAGAAGGCGTGCGCGCCGGGACGATCAAACCCAGCCGAGACCCCAAGGGGCGGGCCAGGTATTTGGCCATCACCGGCGGCGGCGGCTTCCTCCTCTACATCCAAATGCATGAAACACCAACAGATTTGCGGGCAGTGCTGCGCGACTACTCGCGCGACATGATTCTGCCCGCGCTTGAGGTCTACACCGAGGGCCTGCTGACCGACCGGACCATGTACGACGCATTCCTGGCCGCCGAAGATCAAGGAGGATCTGATGCCGACTGAAAACGCCGACGGATTCGCACCGATCGAGATCCGGGGTCTGACAAAGAATTTCGGTGCGGTTCGAGCGCTGGACGGCCTGGACCTCACGGTGCGGGAGGGAGAGGTCCACGGGTTCCTCGGGCCCAACGGCGCCGGGAAGTCCACGACCATCCGCGTCCTGTTGGGCCTGGTGAAAGCCGACGGCGGCAGTGTGCGGCTGCTCGGCGGCGACCCGTGGACACAGGCCGTCGCCCTGCATCGCCACATCGCTTACGTGCCAGGCGATGTGACGTTGTGGCCGTCGCTGACCGGCGGTGAGATTATCGACCTGCTGGCCCGGATGCGGGGTGGCATCGACAAGAAGCGCCGCGCCGAGTTGATCGAGCGCTTCGACCTGGACCCGCACAAGAAGGCGCGCACCTACTCCAAGGGCAATCGCCAGAAGGTCTCGCTGATTTCGGCCTTCTCGTCCCATGCCAGGCTGCTGCTCCTCGACGAGCCGAGCAGCGGCCTGGACCCGTTGATGGAGAACGTGTTTCAGCAATGCGTGGCCCAGGCCCGCGACCGGGGCACGACGGTGTTGTTGTCCAGCCACATCCTGGCCGAAACGGAAGCGTTGTGCGAACGGGTGACGATCATCCGGGCCGGCAAGACCGTCGAAAGCGGTTCGCTGAGCTCGATGCGGCACCTGAGCCGCACCTCGATCAAGGCCGAGATGACCGGCGACCCGGGCGATCTCAGGCGGATCAAAGGCGTCGAGGACATCAGCGTCGAGGGCAATACGCTGCGCGCCCAGGTCGACAGCGAAAGCCTCGGTGAGCTCATCCGCGTGCTCGGCGACGCCGGGGTGCGCAGTCTTGTCAGCCAGCCGCCGACCCTCGAGGAGCTTTTCCTGCGCCATTACGACACGTCGGGCGGCGACGGTCGGCACGGACGCGATGCGGCAAAGGTTTCGCCGTCATGAGCACGTCAACGCTGGACCGGCCGTTGGCATCACCCGCGCCACGTGGTGGTTCACACTTCTCCGGAACGCTCTCGATGCTGCGCCTCTACCTGCGCCGCGACCGGATCTCGATGCCGCTGTGGGTGTTGCTGCTGTCGGTGCCCCTGGCCACCGTGTACGTCGGCAGCATCGAGAAGGTCTACCCCACCGCGTCGGATCGCGCCGGGTTCGCGGCCGCCATCATGGCCAGCCCGGCCCAGCGCGCCCTGTATGGCCAGGTCTACAACGCCAGCCTTGGCGCCGTGGGCATTTGGAAGGCCGGGATGTTCCACGTGCTGATCGCGGTGGCGGTCATCCTCACGGTGATCCGGCACACGCGCGCCGACGAGGAGAACGGGCGGACCGAGCTGGTGGACTCGACCGCGATCGGCCGCTACGCCGCCCTGAGCGCGGCGCTGCTGCTGTCGTTCGGAGCGTCGGTTGCCACCGGGGCGATCGGTGCGGCCGGGCTGTTGAGCACCGATGTCCCGGCCGCCGGGTCGCTGGCCTTCGGGGCGGCGCTGGCCTGCTCCGGCCTGGTGTTCACCGCCGTCGCGGCGGTGGCCGCGCAGCTTTCGCCGAGCGCCCGGTTCGCCCGCGGCGCCGCGTTCGCCGTGCTGGGTACCGCGTTCACCCTGCGTGCCGTGGGCGACGCCGGTGACGGCACGCTGTCGTGGCTGTCCCCGCTGGGGTGGTCGCTGCTGGTCAAGCCGTATGCCGGTGATCGGTGGTGGGTGCTGCTGCTGCACCTGGTGACGACGGCCGCGCTGACCCTGCTGGCGTATCGGCTGCTGGCCGGCCGTGACGTCGGCGCCGGGCTCATCGCGGAGCGCCCGGGTCCCGCCGAGGCCGGACCGACGCTGGGCGATGCGTTCGGGCTCACGTGGCGGCTGGACCGCGCCGCGCTGCTGTTATGGACCGTGGGCCTGTGTCTGTACGGCCTGCTGATCGGCAGCGTGGTGCACGGCATCGGCGACGAGCTGGGCGACAGTGGCGAAGCGCGCGACATCGTGGCACGAATGGGCGGCACCAGCGCGCTCGAGGAGGCGTTCATCGCCGTCGCGTTCGCCATGATGGGCATGGTGGCCGCCGCGTTCGCCGTTTCGCTGACGTTGCGGTTACACCAGGAAGAGTCGAGTCAGCGAGCCGAAACGGTGCTTGCCGGTGCCGTCTCGCGAACCCGTTGGCTGGCAATCCATTTGGTGACGGCGCTCGCCGGATCCGCGGTGGCGATGCTGGCCAGCGGGCTCACCGCGGGCGTCGTCTACGGCGTCGCGGCGGGCGATGTCGCCGGCAAGCTGCCGATGGTCGTTGCCAGCGCCGCCGTCCAACTGCCCGCGGTGTGGCTGTTGTCGGCCGTGACGGCCTTCCTGTTCGGCGTCGCGCCGCGACTGACACCGGCGGCCTGGGGTGTGCTGGTCGGCTTCGTCGCCCTGTATCTGATCGGGTCGCTGGCCGGGTTCTCGCAATGGTTGCTCGACGCCGAACCGTTCGCACACATCCCGCGGATCGGCTCAGATTTCACCGTCGTACCCCTGTTATGGCTACTCGCCATCGACGTAGGGTTGATGATTCTGGGTGCCACGGCTTTCCGGCGCCGCGATCTACGCTGCTAGGAGCGCGATGAAGACCGGAATCCGGGTAACGGCGACCTCCCTCTGGGGCATCCTCTCGTGGATCCTGATCCTGCTGCTGCCGGCGGGCACGCTGCACTATTGGCAGGCCTGGCTTTTCATCGCGGTGTTCACGGTGGCCACCATCGTCCCCACCGTTTACCTGGGCCGGACCAATCCGGCGGCCCTGCAGCGCCGCATGCGCGCGGGCCCGCGGGCCGAGCCCCGCAAGGCGCAGAAGTTCATCATCACCGGCTCGTTCGCGGGCCTGTTCGCGACCATGGTGTTCAGCGCGCTCGATCATCGGTTCGGCTGGTCGTCGGTGCCGCCCTGGCTGTCGGTGCTCGGCGACGTGCTGGTGGCGACGGGGCTCGGCATCGCCATGCTGGTGATCGTCCAGAACAGTTATGCCGCCGCCACGGTCACTGTGGAAACGGGCCAGACGGTGGTCTCCCACGGCCTCTACAGATTCGTGCGGCACCCGATGTACGTCGGAAATGTGATCATGATGATCGGGATCCCCTTAGCGCTCGGCTCCTACTGGGGACTGCTCTTCGTCATCCCCGGCACCCTGGTGCTCACGCTGCGCATCTTCGACGAAGAAAAGTTGCTGAACCGCGAACTGCCCGGCTACCCCGAATACGCCGAGCGGGTCCGGTACCGGCTGGTGCCCCACCTCTGGTAGCTCCCCGGGCCGGCCGTTTAGGGTAGTAAGCCGAACGGCCGCCGGCCCGCACCCGTTGGCGCGCAATGTATCCGGGCGGCGCCGGCACGCTGACGCCCCGGAGCCGTCATCAGATCCCGGCCGCGTGGGCTTCGAAACGCGTTGCGGCACGGCATCTTTCATCTGGACCCTTTTCCAGGACACCGAGCTGACCGGCCCGATGGTGACCCGGCTGGGGTCGAACTCAGCGGCTGTGCCGACGCCAACCTTTTCGTGGGATTGGCAAAGTGGCGATGCGGCGTTCGTCGGATTCGAAAGGTCCTATGGCTATCCCGGAGATACCGGGCTAGATCCAGACGCCCTTGCCCACCGCGACCACACCGCCGGCGCTGATCGCGAAGCGCTCCCGGTCCTTTTCCAGGTCGACGCCCACCATCTCGCCCGGCCCGACGACGACGTTCTTGTCCAGGATCGCGTGGCGCACCACCGCGCCGCGGCCGACCCGGGCGCCGGGCATGATCACGCTGCCCTCCACGATCGCGCCGTCGTCGACCACCACATTGGACGACAGCACCGAGTTGCGCACCGAGGCCGCCGAGATGATGCTGCCCGCACCCACCACCGACTCCTGCGCCGAACCGCCGTTGACGAACTTGGCCGGCGCCAGGTTCTCCGACTCGCCCCGGATCGGCCAGCGCTTGTTGTACAGGTTGAACACCGGGTGCACCGACACCAGGTCCATGTGCGCATCGTAGAAGGCGTCCAGCGTTCCGACGTCACGCCAGTAGGCCCGGTCTCGATCGGTGGCCCCGGGCACCTCGTTGTCGTTGAAGTCGTAGACGGCGGCCATCCCGTCGGCGACCAGACGCGGGATGATGTCGCCGCCCATGTCGTGATCGGAGTGGTCGTCGTCGGCGTCGGCGCGGATCGCGTCGATGAGCACCTTGGTGGTGAAGATGTAGTTGCCCATCGACACGAACGTCTGCTCGGGGTCGTCCGGGGTTCCCGGCGGATCCAACGGCTTCTCCACGAAGTTACGAATGCGGCCCGACTCGTCGGAGTCGATGCAGCCGAACGCGGTGGCTTCGCCGCGCGGCACCCGGATGCCGGCGACCGTCGCGCCGGCGCCGCTGTCGATGTGGAACCGGACCATCTGCTCGGGGTCCATCCGGTACACGTGGTCGGCGCCGAAAACGACTATGTAGTCGGGGTCTTCGTCATAGATCAGATTGAGTGACTGGTAAATCGCGTCGGCCGAGCCGGTGTACCAGCGGGGGCCGAGGCGCTGCTGGGCGGGCACCGGCGTGATGTACTCACCGGCCAGGCCGGACAGCCGCCAGTTCTGCGAGATGTGACGGTCCAGTGAATGCGACTTGTACTGGGTGAGAACGCAGATGCGCAGATACCGGGCGTTGACGAGATTGGACAGGACGAAGTCGATCAGCCGATAGGCGCCCCCGAAGGGAACGGCGGGCTTGGCGCGGTCCGCGGTCAGCGGATACAGCCGCTTGCCCTCACCGCCGGCCAGGACGATGCCCAGCACGTGTGGCGCTTCCCTCATGGTGTCAAACCTATCGGCCGTGGCCAAGGGCTGCCAGGGGGCACGGTCGATTGGCGAAGTTCTGTGCGGCTGTCCGTCAAGGTATTTGGCCGCGCACACGCCGAAGACCGCCCGGACGTTGTGGCCAACCCGACTCGCGGCCGCCCTCGCTCGCGAACTACCGTGCGGGTATGCGGGTGGCGATGATGACGCGGGAGTACCCACCGGAGGTCTACGGGGGCGCGGGGGTACACGTCACCGAACTCGTCGCCCAGCTGCGCCGGCTGTGCCCGGTCGACGTGCACTGCATGGGCACGCCTCGCCCGGGCGCGTACGTGCACCAGCCCGACCCCCGGCTGCAGGGCGCCAACGCGGCGATGTCGATCCTGTCGTCCGATTTGATGATGGCCAACGCGGCATCGGAAGCCAGCGTGGTGCATTCGCACACCTGGTACACCGGCATGGCCGGGCATCTGGCCGCGCTGCTGTACGGGGTCCCGCACGTCCTGACCGCGCATTCGCTCGAGCCGCTGCGCCCGTGGAAGGCCGAGCAACTCGGTGGCGGCTACCGGATCTCGAGCTGGGTCGAGCAGACCGCGGTGCTGGCCGCCGATGCCGTCATCGCGGTCAGCACCGCGATGCGCGAGGACGTGCTGCGCGTCTATCCCGCACTGGATCCCAGCGCCGTGCACGTCATCCGCAACGGCGTCGACACCGACGTCTGGTATCCGGCCGGGCCGGTGCAAACCGGATCGATGCTCGCCGAACTGGGCGTCGACCCGGCCCGGCCCATCGTGGTGTTCGTGGGCCGGATCACCCGGCAGAAGGGACTGGCGCACCTGGTGGCGGCCGCCCACCGGTTCAGCCCGGAGGCGCAGGTGGTGTTGTGCGCCGGCGCCCCCGATACCCCGGAGATCGCCGAGGAGATTCGTGACGCCGTGGCCGGCCTGGCCCGCAGCCGCACCGGGGTGTTCTGGATCCGCGAGATGCTACCCATCGGTGAGCTACGCGAAATCTTGTCGGCGGCATCGGTTTTCGTGTGCCCGTCGGTGTACGAGCCGTTGGGGATCGTGAATCTGGAGGCGATGGCCTGCTCGACCGCGGTGGTGGCCTCCGACGTCGGCGGAATCCCGGAGGTGGTCGCCGACGGGATCACCGGGACGCTGGTGCATTACGACCCCGACGACGCTCGGGGCTATCAGGCCGGACTGGCCGCAGCGGTCAACGAGCTGATCGCCGACCGCGAAAAAGCGCAGCGCTATGGCAAGGCAGGACGCCAGCGCTGCGTCGAGGAGTTCTCCTGGGCCCACGTCGCCGAGCAGACCCTGGAGATCTATCGGAAGGTGTGTGCGTAGCGCCGCCGACATCCGTTCGGCGGCAAGCTCTAGCTGGAGCTCGTGACGCCCTTGAGCTCGTCACCGAGGGCAGCGGCTTCGTCCGGCGTCAGTTCGACGACCAGTCGACCGCCTCCCTCAAGTGGTACCCGCATCACGATGCCGCGCCCCTCCTTTGTTGCTTCCAGAGGACCGTCTCCGGTCCGGGGCTTCATCGCCGCCATCGAGTACTCCCTCCAGATTCGAGCTGGCCCGCCCGTGCGGACCTGGTCGGCGCCGAGCAAGCCCCGCCAGCGAACTTCAAGCCATGCCCGGCATCGAACTGCCTTATCACCCCCCCATTGTTCCCTATCCAGGTCACCACTTGTACAAAGACCCGCATCTGTGTGCTCAGCGGGCTGTTGCGGGCACCCAGCAACCGCGGATATGGTCGTCGACCATCCCGGTCGCCTGCATCAGCGCATAGGCGGTGGTCGGGCCGACGAAACGGAACCCGCGCCGCTTGAGTTCCCGCGCCATGGCCTTCGATTCGTCAGTGGCCGAGGGGATTTCGGACGGGTCGGCCGGCCGGTTTCGCGGCGACGGCGCGAAGGACCACAGCAGGTCCGCCAGGTCCGCCGCGGTGCCCAGTTCGGCGGCGGCACGCGCGTTGGCGATGGTCGCCTCAATCTTGGCGCGGTTGCGCACGATTCCCTGATCCGCCAGCAGCCGCTGCACGTCGGCGTCGGTGTATGCGGCGACCTTGGAGATGTCGAACCGGTCGAACGCGCGCCGGAAATTCTCCCGTTTCCGCAGAATGATCAGCCAGGACAGGCCGCTTTGAAACGCCTCCAGGCTCATCCGCTCGAACAACGCGATCCCGTCGCGCACCGGTTGGCCCCATTCGCGATCGTGGTAGTCGCGGTAGAGCTCGAAATCGGGTCCCGGCCGCACGGTCGCCCAACTGCAGCGAACCAGCTCGTCTTCACTCACACTGAGTCCTGACGATCCTCGCCGTCGTCGGGTTCCCCGGATTGGTTTTCGGCGTCTTGCCCGGCGGGCGGCGCGGCGGCCAGCTGGCCGCGCAGCGCCTCGAGCTCCCGCGCGAGCCGGTCCAGCACCCAGTCCACTTCACTGGTCTTGTAGCCGCGCAGCACCTGGGTGAACTTGACCGCGTCGACGTCGGAGCCGGTCACCCCGAACGCGGGCAGCACGGTGGCCGTCGTCCCGCGCGGCAGGGGCGGCAGCTGCTCGCCGCGACCGAACAACAGGCTGGCCGCGCCGAACAGGACGATCGCCACCAGCACCAGAACCACCAGGTACAGCAACACCAACGCCACGGGATCGATACTGCCCTATGCCACCGACACGGCGGCGGTCAGCGTGACCCCGCGGGGCCTACCGGGGCCTGATCGCCTGCATCGGGGGCCGGTCCGCCAGCGACACCGGCGAGGTGCGCTGGGTGTAGCCCTGAAAGTCGGAGCCCTCGGGGCCGTCGGCGACGAACTGGGTCAGCCCGACGCCGGAGTCCGGGATACCGCAGCGCGAGAGCAGGGTGGCGATGATCTGGCGGCTCATCACGCCCAACTCGGCCAGGGGCCGGTTGCGATGCGCCCGCACCCCCAGATTGACCTGGGCGATCGCCTCCAGACCCAGCCGGTCGAAGGTGTCCACCAGCAGGCCGATCTCCACGCCGTAGCCAGGCGCGAACGGCACCGACGTCAGCAGTTCCCGGGTGGCCGCGTACTCCCCGCCGAGCGGCTGCAGGATGGACCCCAACTCGGGCCGCAGCGCCGAGAGCAACGGCCGGGCCACCAGCTCGGTGACCCGCCCACCGCCGGTGGCGCTGACGTCGCCGCCGACGTCGCCCACGTCGCTGAGCTCGCTGCCCCGCAGCGGCCGGCGGTAGAAGCTCTTGACCAGGTGAACGCCGTCGCCGGTGAGCAGCGGGCCGACCAGCCACGGCACGAACATCGGGTGCGGGTTGATCAGGTCGGAGTCGACGAACACCACGATGTCGCCGCTGGTGGCCGCCAGCGAGCGCCACAGCGCCTCGCCCTTTCCGGGGCGTATCGGCACCTCGGGCAGGGCCTGCTCGCGGCTGACGACGCGCGCGCCGGCGGCGACGGCCCGGATCTCGGTGTCGTCGGTGGAGCCGGAGTCCAGCACGATCAGCTCGTCGACCAGCCCTCCAGAATCCCGGAGCAGCGGCGAGATGCTCTCGATCACCGACGCGATGGTCTCTTCCTCGTCGAGGGCCGGCAGCACCACCGAGATGGTCCGCCCGGCCTTCGCGGCCTCCAGTTCGGCGATGGTCCAGCTCGGGCGGTTGCGCCTGTCGTTGGCCAACCACACATCGCCGGGCCGGGCGGCGAGCACCCTGTCGTTGGCCAGATCGCCGGCGAACAGGTCCGATGCCGTCATGCCAGCCCCCTCACCGTGCGCGTCGGGGGGCGCGTGCCCTGGATCGAGGCCACCATTTCCAGCACCCGGCGGGTGGCCGCGACCTCGTGGACGCGAAACATCCGCGCACCGGCCGCGGCCGCGAGCGCGGTGGCGGCCAACGTCCCCTCGAGCCGCTCAGTCAATTCCACACCCAGAGTCTCCCCGACGAAGTCCTTGTTGCTCAAAGCCATCAGCACGGGCCACCCGGTATTAACGAGATCGCCCACGTGACGCAACAGCAGCAGCCCGTGAAACGTGTTCTTGCCGAAGTCGTGGGTCGGGTCGATCAGCACCCGGTCGCGGGCCACGCCGCACGCCACCGCCCGCTCGGCGGCGGCGGTGACCTGGGCGATGACGTCGTCGACCACGCCGCGGGTGGTGGTCCCGTAGTTCACCCGGAACGGGCGGGTGCGCGGCAGCGCGTTGCCGGTGTGCGAACACACCAGGCCGGCACCGAACTCCGCGGCCACCTCCGGCAGCGCGGGGTCGATGCCGCCCCAGGTGTCGTTGATCAGGTCCGCACCGGCCGCACAGGCCACCTTGGCCACCTCGGCGCGCCAGGTGTCGGCGCTGATCAGCTGGTCCGGATAGGCGTCGCGTAGCCACTCGATGAACGGCACCAGCCGGGCGATCTCGGTGTCGGCGTCGACCTCTTGACCGGGGCCGGCCTTGACGCCGCCGACGTCGATGACATCGGCTCCCTCGGCGACGGCCCGGTGCACCGCCGCCCTGGCGGCCTCGTCGCTGAACGTCGCCCCCCGGTCATAGAACGAGTCCGGGGTGCGGTTGACGATCGCCATGATCAGCGCGCGATCGCCGGCGACCGGGCGGCCGCACAGAGTCGATCGGCCGGCTGGCGCCGACGGTGTCGATCGGCCGGCTGGCGCCGGCGGTGTCGATCGGCCGGCTGGCGCCGGCGGTGTCGATCGGCCGGCTGGCGCCGACGGTGTCGATCGGCCGGCTGACGCCGGCGGTGTCGGTTGCACACGTACATGGTGCCCGGTCGCCGCCGTGCGTGCGGCCCGGGGACCGCCGACGGCTTACGGGCGCTTGCCCTCGGCCACCTCGTCCGGGTACCCGTCGTAGAACGGCACGTAGCCCTCGTCGCGCCCGGCCAGCACATAGAGCGGGTCCTTGACGTCGGGCCCGTAGGCCTGCTCGCGCAGCTCCACCTTGCGGCTCTTGAACGTCGTGGTCTGCTCGATCGACTCCACCACCCGCACGAACAGCGGCAGCGCATAAACCGGCAGCTGCTCGTAGACGGCACGGGCCAGCGACTTCCCGTCGAACTCGGCGCCGCCGCGCAGCTTGACCGCGGCCATCCCGGCGCGACCGCCGGTGCGCGGCACCTCGACGCCGAACACCGTGCAGTCCTCGACGGAGTCGTCGGACGCCAGCGCCGCCTCGACCTGCGTGGTGGCCACGTTCTCGCCCTTCCAGCGGAAGGTGTCGCCGAGCCGGTCGACGAACGCGGCGTGCCCCAGACCCTGCGGGCTCATCACGTCGCCCGTGTTGAACCAGCAATCACCCTCGCGAAAAGCGTTGCGCACCAACTTCTTTTCGCTCGACTCGGGGTCGGTGTAGCCGTCGAAGGGCTGCAGCCGGTTGACCGGACTGAGCAACAAACCGGGCTCTCCGGCCGGCACGCGACGCACCCGCCCGTTCTCGTCACGCAGCGGGGCGCCGGTGTCGGGGTCGTACTCGACGTAGGCCAACGGCATGGGGAAGATGCCGGTGGAGCGGGGCACGTTGAAGACGTTGATGAACGCGGCGTTGCCCTCGCTGGAGGCGTAGAACTCGCACACCCTGGCGATGCCGAACCGCTTGGTGAACTCATCCCAGATCTCGGGGCGCAGGCCGTTTCCGGCGATCACTCGCACCTTGTGCGCGCGGTCGGTGGGCTTAGCCGGCTGGTTGAGCAGGTACCGGCACACCTCGCCGATGTAGATGAACGCCGTGGCCTCGTTGGCGATCACTTCGTCCCAGAACTTCGACGCCGAGAACGACTTGCCCAGCGCCAGCGTCGCCCCCGAGTTGATGACCGACGACAGCGCCACCGTCAGCGCGTTGTTGTGGTACAGCGGCAGGCAGCAGTAGAGGGTGTCGGAGCTCTTCAGCCGCAACCCGATACCGCCGAACGCGGCGAGCGCCTTGAGCCACCGCAGGTGTGTCATGACACTGGCCTTGGGGAAACCCGTTGTGCCCGAGGTGAAGATGTAGAAGGCGGTGTCCCTGGCATGCACCGCCGACGCCGAGGCCGGGTTGGTGGCCGGGGCGCTCACCGCGAACCGCTCCAGGTCCTCGACGGTCAACGTCTCGGTGCTGCCCGCGCCGCCGCACTCGGCGACCGCGCTGACCAGGTCGGCCTCGGCGATGAGCACCTTGGCGTCCAGTAGGCCGAGGCTGTGCGCCAGCACCTCGCCGCGCTGGTGGTAGTTGAGCATCCCGGCAACCGCGCCGCATTTGACCGCGGCCAGCATGGCCAGCACGGTGTTGGGCGAGTTGCGCAGCATGATGGCGACGACGTCGCCTTGGCCGACACCCCGCGCGGCCAGCACGGCGGCATACCGGTTGGCGGCGGCGTTGGCGTCGCGGTAGGTCAGTTGCTGATCGCCCATGCGCAGGAAGATCCGGTCGCCGTAGCGGGCGGCCCGGTCGGCGAACACCGTGCCGATCGATTTCTTGGAGCCCGGCTGGGCCAGCAGCCCGGTCATCGCGCCGCGCACGATCACCGGCAGGTCGGCCAGCACGGCCGGCGCCCGCATTGCGACGTCGGTCAGTTTGACCGCCGTGCGCGCTCCCCCGTCACGTTCGGACACGTGATCCCCTCGATTCGTTTTCCAAAGTCAAGCTCGGCGGACAGCCTAGTAGGGGTGGCAAACCGGGGGCGGCCTCAGCCGGGCGCGCACGCTTCCAGCGCCGCACTCACCTTGTCGACCAGCGTCAGTCGGTCCATCGCCGCCTGGGACACGTAACCGCTGTCCAGCAACGCGCACAGCCAGGTCCACAGCCCCTCGTAGTGGCCGAAGGGATCCAGCAGCACGATGGGTTTGTCGTGCAGGCCGAGGAAGGCCGTCGTCCACGCGTCGAGCAACTCGTCGAGGGTGCCGATGCCGCCCGGCAGGACGACGAACGCGTCGGCACGGTCTTCCATGGCCTGCTTGCGCTCGTGCATGGTGTCGCTGACGATCAGCTGGTCGGCTTCGTCGTCGGCGATCTCGCGGCGCATCAGGATTTTAGGGATGACGCCGACGGTGCGGCCGCCGCGGGCGCGCGCCGCGGTCGCGACCGCACCCATCGCCGACACCCGGCCGCCGCCCCACACCAGCGTCCAGCCGCGCTCGGCGATCGCCTCGCCGAGTTCCGTAGCGACGCCGAGCAATTCGGGGTGTTGCGGGCCGGACGCGCAGTACACACACACCGACCACTCGCCTGATGAATCGCGTTCGCCGGGCATATCCGCTAAAGGTAGACCAACGGCCCGACACCCGTCATATCTGGGCCTTTCGCCCTGCCGCGCGGGTCGCACGCCATAAAATTCGGCGGTGCCGATTCGATGGAACGTCCCCCAACATGCGACGGCCTCGGAGCGGCTCGATGCGGCCTTGGCCGGCGGTGCCCGCGGAGCGGTGGTGGTGGGGCCCGACGGCGTCGGCAAATCCACCCTCGCCCGGGTGGCCGCCGAGCGTTTTGCCGAGCGCAATCCCAGCACGCTCATCCGCTGGGTCACCGGCACCCCCACCGAACGCGCGGTCCCGTTCGGGGCGTTCAGCCACCTGGTGGAGATCACCGACCTCGGCAAAACGCTCGGCGGCCACCCGGGCGAGGGTGGATTTGCCGACGCCGTCGGGCCCCACCACCACCGCTCCGC
>NZ_LZLU01000102.1:0-35292 GCF_001673415.1 Mycobacterium sp. 1165196.3
CCGCGGGTCTACGAATTCGCCGCCGCCAGCGCCGACCTGGTCTTCATCACCCCGCACGACGAGGGCTCGCTGCGGGCCATCCTGGCCGATGTGGGCCACGCGCAGCGGGCCGCCGGCCGGAAGCTCAAAGTCTATGCGGACCTGGTGGTGTCGCTGGTCGACGATCCACTGGCGCCCGCAGCGGCCATCTCGTCCGATGCACTCGTATTCGTCGGCAGCACAACTGATTTGGCGGATCTCCTGCTCGCCTGGCAGGACGCCGGTGTCGATGGGGTGCGGCTGCGGCCCGCGGTCAACGCCCTCGACCTGCCCGCCATCGTCGACGACCTGGTGCCGCGCCTGCAGCGCGCCGGCCGGTTTCGCACCGGCTACCGCGACGGCGAGACACTGCGCGACCGCCTCGGGTTGGCGACCGCACCGAACCGCTACGCGACGGCGCCGTCATGAGCATCACTCCCCTGTCGATCCTCGACCTCGCGCCCATCAGCGCCGGCAGCGACGCCGCGACGGCACTGCGCAACACCATCGATCTGGCCCAGCACGCCGAGCGCTGGGGCTACCGACGCTACTGGCTGGCCGAGCACCACTTCGTCGCGGTCGCCAGCTCCTCGCCGGTGACGCTGATCGGCCAGATCGCCGCGGCCACCGAGCGAATCCACGTCGGGTCGGCCGCCGTGCAGATCGGCCACACGACGGCGCTCGCCGTGGTGGAAAGCTTCGGCATCCTCGACGCGCTCTACCCCGGCCGCATCGACATGGGGCTGGGCCGGTCCGGGCAGCGGCGCAAGGAGGCCGCCGCGGCGCCGCCCCCGGTCCACTCCGAGCGTGCGCCCACGCCGTGGCGTGAGGTCGACGGGCTTGTCATCCCCGCACCCTTCGACCAAACACCGCTGATGAAAAGCGAGCGGATCCGGGCGCAGGCCTCCGCGCTGGCGCAACCGTGCGCACAACCTCCCGACTTCGCCGACCAACTGGCCGACATCGAAGCGCTGCTGGCGGGCACCTACAGCGTCGATGGCCATGACCTACATGCCGTTCCCGGCGAGCGCGGTCAGTTGGCGCCGTGGATCTTCGGCAGCACCAAGGGGCAAAGCGCCGAGGTCGCCGGCGCCCGTGGGCTTCCGTTCGTCGCGAGTTACCACATCACCCCCGGCACGGCGCTCGATGCAATCACCGCCTACCGCAACGCCTTCCGCCCGTCCGCGCGGCTATCGGAGCCCTACGTGGTGGTGTCGGCCGACGTCGTGGTCGCCGAGGACAGCGCCACCGCGCGCCACCTCGCGTCCGGTTACGGCCGGTGGGTGTATTCCATCCGCAGCGGTCACGGCGCCATCCCCTACCCCGACCCCGATTTCTGCGAGCCCTTGACCGAGGAGCAGCAGGCGCTGGTGGCCGACCGCACCGCAACACAATTCGTCGGCAACCCCGACGAGGTCGCCGACCGGCTCGAACTGCTGGGCCGGGTCACCGGCGCCGACGAACTGGTGATCACCTCCGTGACCCACCGCCACGTCGACCGGCTGCGCTCGCATGAACTGATCGCCAAACGATGGGGACTGACCGGATGAGCGTTCGAGAAGCAGGCCACCGCAAGCAGATTCATCTGGGCGCCCACTTCCCCGGGGTGAACAACACCACGGTGTGGTCGGATCCGAGTGCGGGCAGCCAGATCGCGTTCGAATCGTTTGTGCACCTTGCCGAGACCGCCGAGCGGGGGCTGTTCGACTTCTTCTTTCTGGCCGAAGGCCTGCGGCTGCGTGAGCATCGCGGCAAGATCCACGACCTCGACGTGGTCGGACGGCCCGACACCTTCACCGTGCTGGCCGCGCTCGCCGCGGTCACCGACAGGCTCGGCCTGGCCGGCACCATCAACACCACGTTCAACGAACCGTACGAAGTGGCAAGGCAATTCGCGACGCTGGACCACCTGTCCGACGGGCGGTCAGCCTGGAACATGGTCACCTCCTCCGACGCGTTCACCGGGGAGAACTTCCGCCGCGGCGGGTTCCTGGCCCACGCCGACCGCTACCACCGGGCCGAGGAATTCATCACCGTCGCGCGGCGGTTCTGGGACAGCTGGACGCCCGATGCCGTCGTCGCCGACGTCGACGCCGGGATCTATGCCGACCCGGCCCGCATCGGCGTCGTCGAGCACCACGGTCCGCAATTCGACGTCCGCGGCGTCGCCTCCCTGCCGGCCGGGCCGCAGGGCCACCCGGTGCTGCTGCAGGCCGGTGACTCCGACGACGGCCGTGACTTCGGGGCCAGGCACGCCGATGCCCTGTTCACCTTGCACGGGTCGCTCGAGGCGGGTCAGCGCTACTACAGCGACGTCAAGAGCCGTGCCGCGGCCTACGGGCGCGACCCCGACCAGCTCAAGGTCCTGCCCGGCGCGACGTTCGCACTGGGAGACACCGCCGAAGAGGCGCAGGACAACGCCCGCCACATCCGCGAGCAGCAGGTCAGCGGCCCGACCGCGATCGCATTCCTCGAACAGGTGTGGGGCGTGGACCTATCGGCCTACGACCCCGACGGGCCCCTGCCCGACGTCGATCCCGTCGAGAACCCGAACATCACCCGCGGGCGGGTCCGGCACGGCGACCCCAAGACGGTCGCCCAGACCTGGCGCGCCCGGGCGGAAGCCGAGAACCTGTCGATCCGCGAGCTGATCATCGAGGTGACCAGCCGCCAGCAATTCGTCGGAACGCCGGCACAGGTCGCCGCCGAGATCGATCGCTACGTGCAGTCCGATGCCTGCGACGGCTTCATCCTGGTGCCGCACCTGACGCCGCACGGCCTCGACGAATTCGTCGCCAAGGTGGTGCCGCTGCTGCAGGAGCGCGGTAGCTTCCGCACCGAATACCGCGGCCACACGCTGCGCGACCACCTGGGCTTGTCACCCACCCCCGGGCGGGCCGGGCAGCCGACCGGCGCCGAGCGCCTCGAAAGCCGGCGCGCCACAGGCTAATCCGTGACGATGACGGGTGCCCGCCCGGGCAGGCGATGGCCGGGCCATCGGGATGCGCGCTCAGCCGCGTGACCTCATCGGTGCGCCAACGCGCAGCGGCATCGAGGCGAGCACTCCTAATAGTCTGGGGTCACAGTAGATTCACGATTCGCGGCGTGCCACCGGGTGGTGCGTCGACCGCCTCGTCCGCGACAGACCGCGCAAGGAGACCTCCGTTGACCGCAGATCACGCCCGTCAGAAAGTCGCGATCATCACCGGCGCCTCCCAGGGCATGGGTGCCGCCCTGGTTGACGCCTACCGCGAACTCGGCTTCGCGGTGGTGGCCAATTCGCGATCGATCGCCGCCGGCGCTGACGCCGAGGTGGCGGCCGTCGCCGGTGACGTGGCCGATCCCGCGACCGCCGACCGCATCGTCGCGACGGCGCTGGACCGGTTCGGCCGGGTGGACACGCTGATCAACAACGCGGGCGTGTTCGTGCCCAAGCCGTTCACCGAGTACACGCCGGCCGACTACGAGTTGGTGACGGGGGTGAACCTGACCGGCTTTTTCCACATCACCCAGCGCGTCATCGCCCAGCTGCTGAGGCAAGGCGGGGGCGGCCACGTGGTCAACATGACCACCTCCCTGCTCGAGCAGGCAAACTCCGGGGTGCCGGCGGGATTGACCGCGCTCACCAAGGGTGGCCTGGCGGCGGTGACCAAATCGCTGGCCATCGAATACGCCCGCAACGGGATCCGCGTCAACGCCATCTCCCCCGGCAACATCGCCACGCCGATGCACGCCGACGACGACACGACCGCGCTGGCCGCCATGCATCCGCTGGGCCGGATGGGCACCATCGCCGACATCATCGAGGGGATTCGCTACCTAGAGGGCGCGTCGTTCGTGACCGGCGAGACGCTACACATCGACGGCGGCCAGAGCGCCGGCCACTGAGACGTTCAGAGAAGTGCTCCCCCGCCTGGACTCGAACCAGGAACCCTTCGGTTAACAGCCGAATGCTCTGCCAATTGAGCTACAGGGGACTAACCCGATCGCGGGACGAACTCTAGCGTACTGGCACGACCGCACCCAACTAGCGTGGACCACCCTCGGGCCGCCCATAGACGGGGATCGACCGCGCGGGCGCCCCGGCCGGTGAGGCAGGATGGAGCCATCGATAGTCGGGAGGAAAGTTTTGATCCGGTATGTCGTGGTGCTTGGGCTGGGTTACGTGCTGGGTTCGAAGGCTGGGCGTCGCCGATACGAGCAGCTCGTCGGCACCTATCGCGCGCTGACCAGCAGCCCCGTGGCCAAGTCGATGATCGAAGGGGGGCGGCGCAAGATCGCGAATCGGATCTCACCCGATGCCGGTTTTGTCACCCTGACCGAGATCGACGACCAAACGGCCATCATGGAACGCGACGCCGAGGGCTCGGCCGACGACGTGCTGACGCCGTCTAATCGTCGCCGCTAGCCTGCTCTAGCAGGCTGCGCCGGTAGGACTCCATCGCCACCAGGTCCCCGAATAGGGCGTGGTACTCGTCGCCCTGCTCAATCGGTGACATCCGCTGCAGCTTCGACTTCACCTCGGCGATCTGCCGGCCCATCCACACCTCTTGCAGCCGGGCCAGCACGCCGCCGATGTAGCGCGGCAGCTTCTCCTCGTCGACCGCGATGGCCTCCACCCCCAACTCGCTGGCCAGGCCGGCGGTCAGCGGCGACGAAGCCTGCTCACGCACCGCCTCGATCCATTGCGCGCCGGTGATCCCGCTCGAGGTGCCCCCCGCCGTCTCGATGGCCGCGCGGATGGCCGCGTATCCGGGATGGGTGAAGCTCTCGACCGTCAGCGTGTCGAACACCGGCCCGGCGAACGCCGGGTATTGCAGGGCCGCCTTGAGCGCCTCACGCTGCGGCCACAGGGTGGGGTCTCGGGGGTCAGGACGGCTGGCGGCCGGCTGGGCCGCGGCGGGCGGCTGCGCCGCGCGGCGGGGCGCCTTGGGTCCGGAGCCACCGCGGGCCGCGGTGTTGGACGTCTTGGCCTGGCTGCGCACCCGGTCGATGACCTGCGCGACGTCGTCCCAGCCGACCCATCCGGCGAGCTGGCGGGCGTACTCGTCGCGCAGCGTGGGGTCCTTGATCTGGCTCACCATCGGCACGCAGCGGCGCAGTGCGGCGACCCGGCCCTCGGCGCTGTCCAGGTCCATCTCGGCGAGCGCCGAACGGACCGCGAACTCGAAGAGCGGGGTCCGCCGGGCCACCAGATCGCGCAGCGCGCCGTCACCGGACTTCAGCCGCAGATCGCAGGGATCCATGCCGTCAGGCGCGACGGCCACGAACGACTGGCCCGCCAGGTTCTGTTCGCCGCCGAAGGCCTTGAGCGCGGCGGCCCGCCCGGCCGCGTCGCCGTCGAACACGTAGATCAGTTCGCCGCGAAAGAAACTGTCGTCCATCATCAACCGGCGCAGCATCGACAGATGCTCGTCGCCGAACGCGGTGCCGCACGACGCCACCGCGGTGGTGACGCCGGCCAAATGCATCGCCATCACGTCGGTATAGCCCTCGACGACGACGGCCTGGTGCCCCTTGGCGATGTCGCGTTTGGCCAAGTCGATGCCGAACATCACGTTCGACTTCTTGTACAGCAGCGTCTCGGGCGTGTTGATGTACTTGGCTTCCATCGGATCGTCGTCGAACAGCCGCCGGGCGCCGAAGCCGATCACCTCGCCGGCCGAACTGCGGATGGGCCACAGCAACCGGCGATGGAAGCGGTCCATCGGTCCGCGACGCCCCTGCCGTGACAGGCCGGCCGCCTCCAGCTCCTTGAACTCAAATCCCTTGCGTATCAAGTGCTTTGTCAGCGAGTCCCAGCCCGAGGGTGCGAAGCCGCAACCGAAGTGACGGGCCGCGTCGGCGTCGAAGTTCCGCTCGGTCAGATACTGCCGGGCCGGTGCCGCCTCGGCGGATTCCAGCGCCGCCGCATAGAACTCCGCCGCCGCCGCGTTGGCCGCGACGAGCCGGCTGCGACTGCCGCGGTCGCGCTGCACGCTGGTCGCCGGGCCCGAGTAATTGATGGTGTGACCGAGCCGGTCGGCGAGCAGTTCGACGGCCTCGACGAAGCTGACGTGTTCGATCTTCTGGATGAACGCGTACACGTCGCCGCCCTCACCACAGCCGAAGCAGTGAAAGTGGCCGTGGTTGGGGCGGACGTGAAACGACGGCGACTTCTCGTCGTGGAACGGACACAGGCCCTTGAGCGAATCGGCGCCGGCGCGGCGCAACTGGACGTAGTCGCCAATGACCTCGTCGATGCGCACCCGCTCGCGGATGGCGGCGATGTCGCGATCGGGAATCCGGCCCCGACCCCGGGCACGGCCGTCGCCCTCCGCGCGTGAACCTGCCGGGCTTGACATCGGCTCAGTCTAAGTCGCGACGGCGCACGCTAGCCGGTACCGATGACGCCGCACGCGACCCGATCCATTGCGTTCTCGGTGTCCTGGGCGCCGTGCAGCATCAGCGCGGTCTTGTTGCCCGCCAGCAGGTCGTCCCGGTTGAACGAATCGGTGGTGGTGACCAGGTACGCCGAGCCGTCCTGCCGGACCTCGAGGGACGCCAAGTCGCCACTTTCGGGCTTGCCGGTGTGTCCGGGGGCCTGGTAGTGACCGCCGGCGGACAGGAAGTTGCCGGGCGCACCGCCGGTAGGCGCCACCGAGTTCGGCTCGCACTTGCCGATCTCGTGCACATGCAGGCCGTGGATGCCGGGCGTGAGGATGCCAGGCGCCACCGTTTTCACCGTCACGGTCACGTAGCCGCCGGTGAAGTCGAAGGTCGCGGTGGCCGCCGAACGGCCATCGGGCGTCTTCAGTTCCGCGCGCAGCGAGCCCGCGGCGGGCGCCGGGGTCGACGTCGACTCCCCGGACGACGGAGCGGCACTCTTCACCGGTGGTGTGGTGCCCGGCTGGGTGCTCGCATGCTGCGGTGAACTGCAGGCAGTCATGGCGACGACGGGAAGCCCCATCAACAAGGAGGCCACAAAGGGCGAGCCGCTGAATTTCTTCATGTCGGGCAGCCTAACTCGCGGCGGCCGCGCCGATTCCCAGACCGGACGACTTCCTGCCGACCGGCGACTACGGACCGGCCTGGCGGGTATCGATCCGTTCGAGCCGACCCTCGGTATAGGAGGCGATCTGGTCGACGATGACGCGCCACCGCGCGCCGTCGTCGGCCGCGGTGTTAAAGGCCGCAGCAAAGAACGGGTCCAGCGTGCGGGGCGCTCCCGCATACAGCCAGTGCGCCACCCGATGGATGCGTTCACGCTGCCCGGCTTGTGTTTCCTGATGACGCGGATCGGACATGATGAACTGCAGCGCCAGGATTTTCAGCAGGGCCACCTCGGCGCGCACCAGGTCGGGAACCTGCAACTGGGCCCGGTAGCGCACCAGCGGGCCGGGACCGGCCGCCGCGCGAGTGGTGGCGATGGCGGCCGAGGCGAACCGGCCGACCAGTTCACTGGTCAACCGCTTGAGCGCCACCGAAGCCGCGAGCGTGGCGTCGTACTTTCCGACGGCGGCGACCACCGGCAGGGCGGAGAGCCGTCGCGCCGCCGCCATGAAGTCGTCGGCGCGCACCCGGAAAAATTCGGTCTCGCCCAGTTTGGCCAGTGCGGCGGCCTCGTCTTCGTCGGCGAGCACCCGCAGGTCGATGCGCTGGGACACCACACCGTCCTCGACGTCGTGCACCGAATAGGCCACATCGTCGGCCCAGTCCATGACCTGCGCTTCCAGGCACATCCGCCCCTCCGGTGCGCCCGCCCGAACCCAGGCGGCCGGCTCGCGGTCGTCGTCGTAAAACCCGAACTTGCGTTGCGCTTCGCCGCGGGGCCACGGGTACTTGGTCACCGCGTCCAGCGACGCCCGGGTCAGGTTCAACCCCGCGCTATTGCCTTGCTCGTCAAGGACTTTGGGCTCCAGACTGGTCAAGATCCGGAAGTTCTGGGCGTTGCCCTCGAAACCGCCGTAGTCCGTCGCGACCTCGTCGAGCGCGCGTTCGCCGTTGTGTCCGTAGGGCGGGTGGCCGATGTCGTGGGCCAGTCCCGCCAGCTCGACGAGGTCGGGGTCGCAGCCCAGCCCGATCGCCATCCCCCGCCCGATCTGGGCGACCTCGAGCGAATGCGTCAGCCGGGTGCGCGGTGTGTCCCCTTCTCGGGGCCCAACCACCTGGGTCTTGTCGGCCAATCGACGCAGCGCGGCGCTGTGCAGGACCCGCGCCCGATCCCGGGCGAAGTCGGTGCGGTGCTGACCCTCGGCGCCCGGCAGCCACGCAGTCTTGGGCGCTTCGGCCACCCGTCGCTGACGGTCGAAGTCGTCGTAGGGGTCGTGCTGATTCCCGGTCACCGACGCACAGTCTGCCAGGGAACGCCCGCCGGAGTATGGCTCGACTCGGGCCTACTGGCCTGCATCGTCGCGGGGCTAGATTGGCCCTATGCGTTGCACCGCTCGCCTGATCGCCGTGATCGCGACGATCCTCACGGTCGGCTTCGGCGGCCTGCTGCTGGCGCCGGCCGCCGGCGCGCAACCCCCATTCCGGTTGGCCGACTACATCACCGACAACGCGGGTGCCCTGTCGGATTCCGGGCGCGCGGCGGTCGCCTCTGCTCTCGGCAAGCTGTACACCGACCGCCACATCCGGCTGTGGGTGGTCTACGTCGACAACTTCTCCGGGCAGAGCGCGGCCGGGTGGGCACAGCGCACCGTGACCAACAGCGACCTGGGCGCCTACGACGCGCTGCTGGCCGTCGGCACCCACAGCCGTGAATACGCCTTCCTGGTGCCCTCCACGGTCAAGAGCGTCACCGCAAATCAGGTCGACAAGTTGCGGCGCAACAAGATCGAGCCCGCCTTGCACGACGGCGATTGGAGCGGCGCCGCCGTCGCGGCGGCCAACGGACTCGACACCTCGCCCGATTCGTCGGGCCGGGTGGCGCTGCTGGCCGTGCTGGCGGGCATCCTGGTCGCGCTGGCAGTCCTGTTGCTGGTCATGCGTTATCGCGGTCGGCGCCGCCGCGCCGCGGCGTTGGCGGCGGCGCGTCGGGTCGACCCCACCGACGCCGATGCGCTGGCCGCGGTGCCCCCGCAGGCACTCGACGACCTGTCCCGCGAACTGGTGGTGGACGTCGACAACGCGTTACGCACCAGCGCCAACGAATTGGACCTGGCGGTCACGGAGTTCGGCGCCGACCGGACCCAGCCGTTCACCCAGGCCGTGACCAACGCCAAAGCCGCACTGTCCCAAGCCTTTACGATCCGCCAGCAACTCGACGACGACACGCCAGAGACGCCGGCGCAGCGCCGGGAACTGCTCACCCAGGTGATCGTGGCGGCGGCGCGCGCCGACCGGGAACTGGAGTCACAGACCGAGGCGTTCGAGAAGCTGCGGGATCTGGTGATCAACGCCCCCTCCCGGCTGGACGCACTGACACAGCAATACGTGGAACTCACCACCCGCATCGCGCCGGCCGAACAACGACTTGCCGCGCTGCACAACGACTTCAGCGCGGCCGCACTGACTTCGGTGTCGGGCAACGTGACCGCGGCCAAGGAGCGGCTGGCGTTCGCCGACCGCAACATCACCAGCGCCCGTGAGCTTGCCGCCCATGCCGTCAGCGGGCGGCAAGCCGGTCTGGTCGACGCCGTCCGCGCCGCCGAGTCGGCGCTGGGCCAGGCGCGCGCGTTGCTCGACGCGGTGGACAACGCGGCCGGCGACATTCAGCACGCCATCGACGGGCTGCCGTCGGCCCTGACCGACATCCAGCACGACATCGAGCGCGCGGACGAACTGCTGCGCCTGACAGCGAAGGTCAAGACCGCGCACACCGGTGATCTGGTTGCGGCGCGCGATGCCGCCCTCCGGGCCGTCGACAGCGCACGGGCCGGCGCTGCCGACGATCCGCTGGGCGCATTCGCTCAGGTGACCAAAGCCGACGCCGGCCTCAACGGGCTACTGGCCACCCTGGCCCAGGAGCAGGCCGCGGCCGAGCGGCTGAACCGGTCGTTGGAGCAGGCGCTGTTCACCGCGCAGTCGCGGGTGCGTGCGGTGTCGGACTACGTCGACACCCGCCGGGGCAGCATCGGCCCCGAGGCGCGCACCCGGCTCGCCGAGGCCAGACGGCATCTGCAGGCCGCGCAGGACAAACGATCGACGCTGCCGACCGAGGCGATCGCGCACGCCAACGCGGCGTCGACGCTGGCCGCCACCGCGCAGTCGCTGGCCAACGACGACGTGCAACTGGCGCAGCGGGCCTACGTCGGCCGCGGCGGCAGTGACATGGGTGCGATGCTCGGCGGGATCATCATCGGCAACATGCTCAGCGGCGGCATGCGGGGCGGATTCGGCGGCTGGAGCCCGACCTCGTTCGGCGGCAGCCCCGGTGCGTCCGGCGGCGGTTTCATGGGTGGCGGCGGCCGATTCTGAGCAGCGCCTGGCGCCGCTACCGCAGCGGTTTGGGTTTCGCCGGGCTCAGCCGGCTGCTGGGGAATGCGGGATCACACCCGATCCCCGCGACACGGTGTCGCCTTCCCACCCGCTCCACACGCCGTCCGCAACGGCGGTCGGGCGGGGAACGTCGGCCGGCTGTTCAAGGGTTTCGGCGTCCGGCTTCGGTGCCCAATGGTCATAGTCATCCGGCGGGACGACCACGCCCCACTTGAGCGGAACCGACAGCCCACCGAGCATGCCGGACTCTCCTCGAACTGCCGACACCGTGTCATCCGGCAACGGCGAACCGAGAGGCAAAAGCACCCCTGCCCCCTTCCACAGCCGATAGAGCGTTCGGGCGCTGTGGCGAACCTATTTACACCAACCGGTTCACATCGTAAGACAAAGTGAAGAAAATATGCGGGAATTGCCAATATTCTTCTGTCGAGCACATGCGAACCGACGGCGACCCGACACCGGATCCGCGCTCACGCCCGCCGGATGTCGCCGCCCGCCTGCACAACAAAGAAATGCCACGCGGGTCGGCTCGGCGGCTTCATCCCGCGAATCGACGCTCGCACATGCGTTGCCCCGCAACGGTTTAGCGCTACCAATAGGACGTGCGTTCGAGGGCCGACGAGTTTTCGAGCGGACCGCCGCCTGCGGATTTTCGCCCGGTTCCTGCGACGAGCCGCGCACCTGTTGCGGGTTTCACCAGACCAATCAGACGAATTCGGCGTTGCGCATACAACGTTCCGTCGGGGCGTATGCCGGCATATCGAAAAGTATCGAATTCCGGCCGCTTTGCACACTATTCACGTCTGCAACAGCAGCACCGCTGCACTATCCCGGGCGATTGCGCGGCACCACCTTGGGACGAGACCTGACCACCTGCGCCCTGGTCCCGCGGTCCTCGCCCTCGGGGGTCTTGTCACCGACCGGCATCGCCGTCATCGGCACACCACTGCCCGATCCGCCGGCCGCCGCGGCCGGCGCCCCGGAGCCCGTTCCGGACATCGCCGGGGTGGCGATGTAAGCCGGCATCGATCCCTGCCACGCCGCGGGCACCGTCAGCGACCCGACGAACCGCGCGCCGCCCAGGCCCGCCGTCGCAACGCCCAACGCGCCCAACCCTGAACCGGCCAACGGCGGCAAGTCCGACAGGACGCTGCCCGCGCTGCGCGGCGCGGCGAGGGGCGCGCTGGCCGCGCCCACCAACGCCGGCGCGCGAGAGAGCGGCGACGCGGCCGCCGCCGGTGCCGGGGCGGCACTTTGGGCAAGCGTCACCATGGGCGTCATCAACGCGGTCGCCGGGTACATTCCGGCCTGCGCCACCGACGTCAACGTCGCCACCGGCGTCGACGACAGCAACGAGACCGCCGGCGAGAGCGCCCCGAACACCGACTGCAGTTGGGAGACGAACGCGGTTCCCAGCGAGGACAGGCCCTGGAAGAACTGTGACGCGAGAGTCAGGGGTGCCGTCACCAATCCGGCCAGGCCCGACAGGTCCGCGGCGGGCGCGCCGCCGCCGAGGGCCGCCGGCGGCACGCTGAATTCCGGCAGCGCCTGCGCCATCGATTGGGCCCCGGCGTGATAGCCCAACATCGCCGCCACATCCTGCGCCCACATCTCGACGTATTCGAGCTCGGTCTGTGCGATGGCCGCGGTATTGATGCCAAAGAAGTTCGTGGCAGTCAGGACGAGCAACCGGGCCCGATTGGCCAGCACCTCCGGCAGCGGAACCGTCGCCACCAGTGCGCCCTCGAAAGCCAGTGCGGCGATCCGGGCCTGCAAGGCCGCCACCTCCGCCTGCGCCGCCGCGATGATCAGCCATTGCACGTAGGGCGCCGCGGCGCCGGTCATCGCCATCGACGACGGCCCCATCCAGGCGCTACCGGCCAGATCGGAAACCGTGGTGTGAAACGACGATGCCGAGGATGACAGCTCGGCGGCCAGCCCGTCCCACGCCGCGGCCGCCTCGAACAGAGGGCCGGCCCCGGGGCCGCCGAATATCAAGGCCGAGTTGATCTCAGGAGGGAAGAACACAAACGCGGGAATCATGTGCAACCCCAACCGACCGAGTCAACGGCTCCTGCCCCGGACGGAGCGACATCCACCCGCGGCCATTAGCTATCTACTTATGCCCCAGTGGCGATCCTAAGGCACCAGCACCGCGAAAAGCCGGACTTTTAAGCAAACCTTATTCCGCGGAATTCGGTGTGGGTGCGGATGCATCACCGGCGGCACGGCGGCCGGACCCGCGCCGATGCAACGGGACAAGCAATCTACAAGACGGCCCGCGAGTGGTCGATTAACAACCCTTGAGGCGCGCCGCCAGATAATCCGACACGGCATTCATCGGCACCCGCTCCTGGGACATGTCGTCGCGGCGGCGCACCGTCACGGCGTTGTCCTCGAGTGAGTCGAAATCCACCGTCACGCAGAAGGGCGTGCCGATCTCGTCCTGGCGTCGGTAGCGTCGCCCGATGGCACCGGCGTCGTCGAAATCGATATTCCAAAACTTCCGCAACTCGGCGGCCAGGTCTCGGGCCTTGGGACTCAAGTCGGCGTGCCGGGACAGCGGCAGCACCGCGGCCTTGACCGGTGACAGGCGCGGATCCAGCCGCAGCACCGTGCGTTTTTCCATCTTGCCCTTGGCGTTCGGGGCTTCGTCCTCGGTGTAGGCGTCGATCAAGAACGCCATGAACGACCGCGTCAGACCGGCGGCGGGCTCGATGACATACGGGGTGTACCGGGTGTCGGTCACCTGGTCGTAGAACGACAGGTCGACGCCGGAATGCTTTGCATGCGTCGACAAGTCGAAATCGGTGCGGTTGGCGACACCTTCCAACTCGCCCCACGGATTACCGGCGAAGCCGAACTTGTACTCGATGTCGACGGTGCGATCGGAGTAGTGCGACAGCTTGTCGGCCGGATGTTCAAATAGCCGCAAGTTCTCCGGATCGATACCCAGTTCGACATACCAGTGCAGGCGGGTGTCGATCCAGTACTGATGCCATTCCTTGGCGGTCGAGGGCTCGACGAAGAACTCCATTTCCATTTGTTCGAACTCGCGGGTCCGGAAAATGAAGTTGCCCGGGGTGATCTCGTTGCGAAAACTCTTGCCGATCTGACCGATTCCAAAAGGCGGCTTCTTGCGGGCGGTGGTCACCACGTTGGCGAAGTTGACGAAGATGCCCTGCGCGGTCTCCGGACGCAGATAGTGCAGGCCCTCCTCGGTTTCGATCGGACCGAGGTAGGTCTTGAGCATCATGTTGAATTCGCGCGGCTCGGTCCACCGGCCGGGTTCGCCGGTCTCCGGGTCGCGGATGTCGGCCAGCCCGTTGGGCGGCGGGTGTCCGTGTTTGGCTTCGTAGGCTTCAATGAGATGGTCGGCGCGATAACGCTTGTGGGTGATCAGTGACTCGACCAGCGGGTCGTGGAAGACCTCGACATGGCCGGAGGCCACCCAGACTTGCCGCGGCAAGATGATCGCCGAATCCAGGCCCACGACGTCGTCGCGACCGGTGACCACCGAGCGCCACCACTGGCGTTTGATGTTCTCCTTGAACTCCACACCCAGCGGGCCGTAATCCCACGCCGATCGGGTGCCGCCGTAGATCTCCCCCGAGGGAAAGACGAAGCCGCGCCGTTTGGCCAGGTTCACTACGGTGTCGATGACGGACGCCACGGGGTGGTGCACTCCCTTTCCGGGTTTGAGCGGGCACGCGCGGCGCTCGACCGCGGTGCGCAGAGCATCAGTCATGGTAGCGATCGGCACCGCGGTCTTTGACATGCGTCATCATGCATGTGACAGTGGATGGCAGCCGACAACGACTTTCACCGGCGACTACTTTCCCACTACCAGGCACTTCTCGAGGTGATGCCGCCCCATGATGACGTCCCCGTCACCTTCTGCCTCGATGCCGGCCGCCGCGGATGGCGACTCGGACCCGGGCCTCCTCGCCCACGACCACGACGCGCTGGGCGCCGCCGGGCACTCCGGAGGGGCCGCCTATCCCGTGCCGCCGCCGCGGGACATCCTCGATGCCGCCGGTGAGTTGTTGCGCGCGCTGGCCGCGCCCGTGCGCATCGCCATCGTGCTGCAGCTGCGCGAGTCGCACCGCTGCGTGCACGAGCTGGTGGACGCGCTCGGCGTGCCCCAGCCGCTGGTCAGTCAGCATCTCAAGATCCTCAAGGCGGCCGGCGTGGTCACCGGGGAGCGATCCGGGCGCGAAGTGCTCTACCGGCTCGCGGATCATCACCTCGCGCACATCGTGGTGGATGCCGTCGCGCACGCCAGTGAGGAGCCGCGCCAATGACCAGGGTCAGCGTCCGCTCCACCCGGCAGCGGGCGGCGATCTCCACGCTGCTGGAGACGCTCGACGAGTTCCGCTCGGCCCAAGAGCTGCACGACGAGCTGCGCCGGCGTGGCGAGAACATCGGCCTGACGACCGTTTACCGGACCCTGCAGTCAATGGCCGCGGCCGGGATGATCGACACGCTGCGCACCGACACCGGCGAATCGGTCTACCGCCGATGTTCGGAGCACCACCACCACCATCTGGTCTGCCGCAGTTGCGGCGCCACCATCGAGGTGGGCGATCACGAGGTCGAACAGTGGGCCAGCGAAGTGGCTGCCAAGCATGGCTTCTCCGACGTCAGCCACACCATCGAGATCTTCGGCACCTGCTCGGATTGCGGGGGCCGGTAACCGGTTACGCCGTCAGCGCCCGACGTATCTCGGCGCCGGTGTCGAGCACCAGCAGGATCAAGGTCCGCAGGGCATCGTCGGTCAGGCCGGCGCCGGGGAAGTTATAGCGCAGCATCACGTCGGCGGTTTTCGCCGCACTCCTGCCCGAATTGCGTTGCACCGCTTTATCGTTGACCTTCTCGACCATGGTCACGCTACCGAAGTTGCTGTCGCGGGCCTGCTTGGCCACCTGCTCGCTTAGCTTCTTGGTCGACGGCAGATCCCACGCCAGTATCTGGGTGAGCGAGACCAGATCGAGACCCTCGGCGATGTTGACCACCCGCAACGAGGCGATGGTGGCGTCGTGGCGCACCGTCACGGCGCCGTCGGCCTCCGCCTCGAGCGGAAGGACGTCGCCGAGTATCGATGCCAGGCGCTCCTGCAGCGGCGGCACTATGCGCTCCCGAATCTGCGGTTGCGGGAGGCGTATTCCTCACACGCCGCCCACAGGTCGCGGCGGTCGTAGTCGGGCCACAGCTTGTCCTGAAAGACGTATTCGGCGTAGGCCGCCTGCCACAGCATGAAGTTGCTGGACCGGTGCTCCCCCGAGGTCCGCAGGAACAGGTCCACGTCGGGGATGTCGGGCCGCTGCAGGTGATGCGACACGGTCGACTCGGTGATGCGCTCCGGGTTCAGCCGGCCGGCGGCTGCCAGGCGCGCGATTTCCCTTGTCGCCTCGGCGATCTCGGCGCGACCGCCGTAGTTGACGCAGTAGTTGACGGTGATGACGTCGTTGTCCTTGGTCAGGTCTTCGGCAATCGCCAGTTCGTTGATCACGCTGCGCCACAGGCGCGGCCGCGAACCCACCCACCGGATCTTGACCCCGATGGTGTTCAGGTTCACCCGGCGCATGCGCACCACGTCGCGGTTGAATCCCATCAGAAAGCGGACCTCCTCGGGGGAGCGCTTCCAGTTCTCGGTGGAGAAGGCGTACAGACTGAGCCATTTGATGCCGAGTTCGATTGCGCCACAGACGATGTCGATGACCACCGCCTCGCCCGCCTTGTGACCGTCGGTGCGGGTCAATCCCTGCTGGGTGGCCCAGCGGCCGTTGCCGTCCATCACGATGGCCACATGGTGGGGCAATCGGTCGGCCTCGATCTTGGGCGCGGCCGCCTTGGAAATGTGCTGTGGGGGCCGGCACGGCCCACCGTCGGCCGGGGGCGGCAGCTCGGGAAAGACGACCGGCCAGGTCGACTTGTCGGGGAACACCGGGTAGTCGTCGGGCGCGGGGGGCAGCTGCGGGAAATCGGCTGACGCCGTGGCGAGCTCGGCCTTTCGGCCCGAGCCGCCGGCCCAGAGTTTAGCCACAGTCCATATCCTGCCCGATCAGCGCCGCGCGCTGGTCGGCGATGGTGCGGTCGGCGTGATACGTCCGTTCCACCAGCGGCAGGGTCTTGAGCTGCCGCTCCAGATGCCACTGCAGGTGCGCGGCCACCAGACCGCTGACGTAGTTACGGTGCGACTGCGGGGTCTGCTCGGCGAAGTCCCAATCGCCGTCGTGCAGCGCGGACATCAGGTCCAGCACCCCCGGGGGCGGCGTCGTCGAACCGGCCGGGCGGCAGTGTGTGCAGACGCTGCCGCCGGCGCCGACGTGGAACGCCCGATGGGGACCGGGCGTGGCGCACCGGGCGCACTCGTTCAGCGCGGGCGCCCAGCCTGCGATGCCCATCGCGCGCAACAGGTAGGCGTCCAGCAGGAGGTCTCGGGACCGGCGGCCGTCGGCCACCGCCCGCAACGCGCTCACCGTGAGCCCGTGCAGCGCCGGGGCGGGTGCCCGCTCCTCGCCGGCGAGACGTTCGGCGGTTTCCAGCATGGCGCACCCGCACGTGTAGCGGCCGTAGTCGTTGACGATGTCGGTGGCGAACGCGTCAATGGAGACGACCTGGGTGACGATGTCGAGGTTGCGGCCGGGGTGCAGCTGTGCGTCGATATGCGCGAACGGCTCCAGCCGAGCACCGAATTTGCTGCGGGTGCGGCGCACGCCCTTGGCAACCGCGCGGACCAGCCCGTGCTCACGAGTCAGCAGGGTGACGATCCGGTCGGCTTCACCGAGCTTGTGCTGGCGCAACACAACAGCTCGGTCTCGGTATAGCCGCATCACAATAGTTTTGCACCCCGCCGCGACATTACGGGTATCCGCGCCGTTAGTCTCGTACCCCGTGATTGGCGCTTCTGGGTCGGGTCCCGGGTCCATTTCCGGATCCGGCCACCGGCGCCTGCCCACGCTCACTGACCTGCTCTATCAGCTGGCGAGCCGCTCGGTGACGTCCACCACACTGGTCGGTCGCTCGCTGCACGCCATCCACGCCAGCCAGCCCACGCTCAACGCCTTTCGGGTGGTGCTCACCGAGTCGGCGCTGGCCGACGCCGCCGAGGCCGACCGGCGCCGCGCGGCCGGCGACACCGCCCCGCTGCTGGGGATCCCGATCGCGGTCAAAGACGACGTCGACGTTGCTGGCGTGCCCACCGCCTTCGGGACCGAGGGGACGGTCGCGCCGGCGACGCACGATGCCGAACTGGTGCGCCGTCTCAAGGCGGCCGGCGCGGTGATCGTCGGCAAGACCAACACCTGCGAGCTCGGCCAGTGGCCGTTCACCAGCGGACCCGGTTTCGGGCATACCCGCAACCCCTGGTCGCGCCGGCACACCCCGGGCGGATCGTCGGGGGGCAGCGCCGCGGCGGTGGCGGCCGGACTGGTCACCGCGGCCATCGGCTCCGACGGCGCCGGCAGCATTCGCATCCCGGCGGCGTGGACGCACCTGGTCGGCATCAAGCCGCAGCGCGGGCGCATCTCGACCTGGCCACTGCCGGAGGCGTTCAACGGCATCACGGTCAACGGCGTGCTGGCCCGGACGGTGGCCGATGCGGCGCTGGTGCTCGACGCCGCCTCCGGAAACGTGGAGGGAGACCGGCACAAGCCGCCGCCGATCGTCGCCTCCGACTACGTGGGCAAGGCGCCCGGCCCGCTGAACATCGCGCTGTCCACCCGGTTCCCCTACACCGGCTTCCGGCCGAAGCTGCACCCGGAGATCCTGGCCGCGACGCGGGCAGTCGGCAAGCAACTCGAACTGCTCGGCCACACCGTGGTGCCGGGCAACCCCGATTACGGCATGCGGCTGTCGTGGGACTTCCTCGCCCGGTCCACCGCAGGCCTGCGCGATTGGGAGGAGCGGCTGGGCGACGGGGTGGTGCTGGACCCCCGCACCCTGTCCAACCTGCGCCTGGGCGCCGTGCTGGGCCAGGCGATCCTGCGCAGCGCGCGTCGCCACGAAGCCGAAGACCAGCGCCGGGTCGGCTCGATCTTCGACATCGTCGACGTGGTGTTGGCGCCGACGACGGCCCAGCCCCCACCCCTGGCACGCGCCTTCGACCGGTTGAGTGGGTTCGGCACCGACCGCGCCATGATTGCGGCGTGCCCGCTGACGTTCCCGTGGAACGTGCTGGGCTGGCCGTCGATCAACGTTCCGGCGGGCTTCACCTCCGAGGGCTTGCCGATCGGTGTGCAACTGATGGGCCCGGCGAACAGCGAGGGCATGCTGATCTCACTGGCCGCCGAACTGGAAGCGGTCAGCGGGTGGGCGAGCCAACAGCCCCAGTCGTGGTGGGACCAGACGACGGACGCGCCGGGCGCCGCCGGGCCCCACGCCTGACGCCTGTGTTTACGCAGGTAACTAGGACGAATTAGCCGCTGACAACTCGGGTATTCGTTGGCGATGGACCAATCGACCGCTCCCCTACTCGATGCGCTGGCCGATTATCGGGCCAAGAACCGTTACGGGTTCACCCCACCGGGCCACCGCCAGGGCCGCGGCACCGACGACCGCGTCCTGCAGGTGCTGGGCCGCGAACCGTTCCTCGACGACGTGCTGGCCAGCGGCGGGCTGGATGACCGCAGAACCAGCAACCAGTATTTGAAGCACGCGGAGGACCTGATGGCCGAAGCCGTGGGCGCCGACGTTGCCTGGTTTTCCACCTGCGGCAGCTCCCTGTCGGTCCGGGCGGCGATGATGGCCGTGGCCGGCGGCGACGGCAGCCTCCTGGTTGGGCGCGACAGTCACAAGTCGATCGTGGCGGGGCTGATCTTCTCGGGTGTGCAGCCGCGCTGGATCACTCCGCAATGGGACGCCGACCACCACTTTTCCCATCCACCCTCGCCGCAGCAGGTAGACGAGGCGTGGGACAAGCATCCCGACGCCGCCGGGGCGCTCATCGTGAGCCCCAGCCCGTACGGCACCTGCGCCGACATCGCCGGCATCGCCGAGGTGTGCCATCGGCGCGGAAAGCCGTTGATCATCGACGAGGCGTGGGGGGCACATCTGCCGTTCCACGACGACCTGCCGACCTGGGCGATGGATGCGGATGCGGACGTCTGCGTGGTCAGCGTGCACAAGATGGGCGCCGGTTTCGAACAGGGCTCGGTGTTCCATGTGCAGGGCGACCTGATCGATCAGGACCGCCTGTCGGCCTGCGCGGATCTGCTGATGACGACCAGCCCCAACGTCCTGCTGTATGCGGCCATGGACGGATGGCGCCGGCAAATGGTGGAGCATGGACACGAATTGCTCGGCGCCGCACTGGATCTCGCACACAAATTGCGTGCGGACATCGAAACTTTGCCCGGCGTCGAGGTGCTCGACGACGAGCTACTCGGGGCGCAGGCGTCCCACGACCTGGACCGCTTGCAGGTGCTGATGGACGTCTCGGGCACGGGCACCTCCGGTTACCAGGCCGCCGACTGGCTGCGCGCGAACGCTCACGTCGACACCGGGATGAGCGATCACCGCCGCATTCTGGCCACCCTGTCCTTTGCGGACGACAAGGCCACCGCCGGCCGTCTCACCGATGCGCTGCGGGCGTGGCGCAGGGCGGCCGACGACTTCGACCGCCCGCCGCAGATTGACCTGCCCTCTCCCGACGAGCTCCAGTTGGAGACTGTGTGTCTGCCCCGCGACGCGTTCTTTGGGCACGTGGAGGCGGTGCCCACCGATCAGGCCGCCGGGCGGATCGCCGCCGAACAGATCACGCCCTATCCCCCGGGCATCCCGGCGGTGGTGCCCGGAGAGCGTCTCAATGAGGCCGTGCTGAATTACTTGTGTTCCGGCGTGCGCGCCGGGATGAACACCCCGGATGCCGCCGATGCGTCGATGAAAACGATTCGGGTGCTGGCCTGATCCGCCGGGCCATCGGTTCAGTTGCCCCGCGGTTTCGACATCACCCGATTGCCAACGGCTTTGACCGTGTCCGGTAGCAGGCGGTTCGCCGCACCCATGACTTTTGTCAATGCGGAGCCGGCCACCACCTTCTGATCGCCTTGCATCAGCGCCTCGAATCCCTGCCGCGCGACCTGGGCGGGGTCGTCCTTGCGCATTTTGCCCATCAGGGAATCCACCATCTTGGCGCGGCCGAAGAAGTTGGTGTCGGTCGGTCCGGGCATCAAAGCGGTGACAGTGATTGCCGTATCGCGCAATTCGTCGTGCAGCGCCTGGGCGAAGGATTGGATGAACGACTTCGACGCGTTGTACACCGGCTGATAGGAACCCGGCATCTGCGAGGCGATGGACGAGGTGAACAGCACCTTGCCCGCATTGCGATTCGCCATGTCACGCAGAACCAGCTTGGCCAGGTGCACGGTGGAGCGCACGTTGAGATCGATGATGCTGAGGTCGTCGGCGAGCTCGCTCTTGAGGAACATTTCCCCGCGGCCGATCCCCGCATTCAGCGCGGCCGCGGCGAGCACGCGGTCGCCTTCGATTGCGCTCTCGTACACGTGCTCCACCCCCTCGGGGCCGCGCAGGTCCGCCTGGACCGGCTGCACCGCCGCGCCGAACTGCGAGAGTTTGCCGGGCACGTCGTTGATCCCGTCGTCTTCGGCGGCAACGACCAGGTCATAGCCATGCTGGGCGAACTGCTTGGCCAGTTCGAATCCGATGCCGCTGGACGCGCCGGTGACGAGCGCGAGTTGAGGTTGCGTCATAGGCCGCGGCTACCCGGGGCGAAGGCGACCAAACGCGCGGCGGATGCGCGCACCAAATTCACCCGGGCCAGATGCGTCGCCTCTGCTCGGCATATGGCCTTTTCCACGTGCGCTAGCGGCGGTGCTAGCACGAACGAAAGTCACCTCTTGGTCCGGCGACCGCGGGCGACGCCGTCGCGTGCGATCGCTAAAAGCCCAGCCGACCAAGCTGTTTGGGGTCGCTCTGCCAGTTCTTGGCAACCTTGACCCGCAGATCGAGGTAAACCTTTGTCCCCAACAACTTTTCGATCTGGGCACGCGCGGCGGTGCCCACCTCCCGCAGCCGGGCACCGCCCTTGCCGATGACGATTCCCTTCTGGCTGTCGCGTTCGACGTAGAGCAGGGCATGCACGTCGATCAGGTCGTCGCGGTCCTCCCGCGGGTTGACTTCGTCGATGACCACCGCCAACGAATGCGGCAGTTCGTCGCGCACGCCCTCGAGGGCGGCCTCCCGGATGAGCTCGGCCATCAGGACCTCTTCGGGTTCGTCGGTCAGCTCACCGTCGGGGTAGTACGCCGGGCCGGGCGGCAGCGCCGCGGCCAGCACGTCGATCAGGATGTCGACCTGCGCCCCGGTGACGGCCGACACCGGCACGATCTCCGCCGAGTCACCCACCAACTCGCTGACCGCCACCAGCTGGGCGGCCACCCGGTCTCTGGGCGTCTTGTCGATCTTGGTGACGATCGCGACCAGCGTCGTCTTCGGCGCGGTCGCGCGGATCTGTTCGACGATCCACCGGTCGCCCGGACCGATCGCTTCGTCGGCCGGGATGCACAGCCCGATCACGTCGACTTCGGAATAGGTATCGCGCACCAGATCGTTGAGCCGCTTGCCCAGCAGGGTGCGCGGCCGGTGCAGGCCCGGCGTGTCCACCAGGATGATCTGGAAGTCGTCGCGGTGCACGATGCCGCGGATGGTGTGCCGGGTGGTCTGCGGCCGCATCGAGGTGATCGCGACCTTGGTCCCGACGAGCGCGTTGGTCAGCGTCGATTTGCCGGTGTTCGGACGGCCCACCAAACATACGAAGCCGGAACGGAATTCAGTCATGCTGCTCGGATTCCTCGCCATCGGATGAACCGTCGGATTCGATCGGGCTGAGCAGCACGGTATTGATCCGCACCCGACCCCGGTGATCGGTGCCGCCTTCGGCCTGCAGCCGCAGACCGTGCGAGACCACCTCGGCGCCCGGCAGCGGCACCCGGCCCAGCTCGAGGGCGAGCAGGCCGCCCACCGTGTCGACGTCGAAATCGTCGTCGAACTCCACCCCGTACAGCTCGCCCAGGTCCTCGATCGGCAACCGCGCCGACACCCGGAAGTGCTTGTCGCCCAGGTCTTCTATCGGCGCCGTCTCCGCCTGGTCGTACTCGTCGGCGATCTCGCCGACGATTTCCTCCAGCACGTCTTCGATGGTGACCAGGCCGGCGATCGCGCCGTACTCGTCGACGAGCAGGGCCATGTGGTTGCGGTCGCGCTGCATTTCCCGCAGCAGCGAGTCCAACGGCTTGGAGTCCGGCACGAAGACGGCCGGCCGCATCACCTTCGACACCGGCGGGGTGCGGCCGCCGTCGCCGGACAGAACCGTCTGCTGGACAAGGTCTTTCAGGTACACGACGCCCACGATGTCGTCGACGTTTTCGCCGATGACCGGGATGCGGGAATGCCCGCTGCGCACCGCCAGGTTGATGGCCTGGCTGGCGAACTTGTCGCTTTCGATCCAGATCATCTCGGTGCGCGGCACCATCACCTCGCGGGCCGGGGTGTCACCGAGTTCGAAGACCGACTGGATCATCCGCCGCTCCTCGGCGGCCACCACGCCGCGCTGCTGAGCCAGGTCGACGACTTCACGCAACTCGATCTCGGAGGCGAACGGGCCGTTGCGCAGGCCACGGCCGGGCGTCACCGCATTGCCCAGCACCACCAGCAGGCGGCTGATCGGCATCAGCAGCCACGAAATTGCCTGCAGCGGAAGGACCGTCGTCAGCGCAATGGAGTAGGCGTTCTGACGGCCGAGGGTACGCGGTCCCACGCCCATCACGACGAAGCTGGTGACCACCATGATGGCGGCGGCGCCGAACAGCCCCCACCTGAGCCCGAAGTTGTCGTAGAGGAACACCACCAGCAGCACGGTCGCCGTGATCTCGCAGGTGATCCGCAGCAACACCACCAGGTTGATGTAGCGGGGCCGTTCGGACATGACCTTGGACAGGGCCACCGCGCCGGGCCGCTCGTCGCGCACCAACTCCTGAACCCGGGCCAGCGACACCGTGCTGATGGCCGCATCGATCGCCGCGAACAGTCCGCCGAGCGCGATCAGCGCGACTGCACCGAGCAGCTCAGACCAGCCGGTCATGAATCAGCGTTCTGCTCCTCGGCCCGGCTCCGGCGAGCGAGCAGCCAGGCGACCAGGCCGACCACCACCGCGAACCCCCCGAAGCGCAGCGCCAAAGTCCATCCGGACTGATTGGGCTGACCGGGCTCCTGATGATGCACGGCCAGCAACACCAGGAAGCTGCCATCGTCGGTCGGCCCGACGCCCGGCGTGGGCTGGGTCTTGATCACCCTGATCTGGGCGGGCGCGCTGCTGGTGTTGTCGATCTGCCCGAAGGCCAGGGTGGAGTCGTCGAGCAGGAAGGTGTCCTGGCCGCCCGCGGGTTGACTCCCGTCGTGACCCACCACCGACACGTGGCCCACCTCCACGGTCTCGCCCTTGGCGGGAACGAACACCGTGACGTTCTCGTACAGCTTCGGCGGCGCCGGCGGCTTGTAGTCGGGCGGCGGCGGACCGTTGTAGCCGTTCAACGGAATTGAGCCCCCGCCATAGAAGCTGCCCGCGGCCACGTAACTATCACCCACTGCGGTGAACGGGACGACGCCGACGGTCGCGGCGTCGAGCACCATCCGGCCTCCGCGCGGCAGGTACGCCTCCTGATAGGCGCCGTTGTAGAAGTAGCGGAACGTGATCGGCTGGTTGAGCGGGTTGTAGATGGTCGGGCGGCGATAGGAGTCGTCGTAGTCGAGGTAGTCCCAATGGCGCGGCCGGACGAACTTCTGATCATCCACCTTGAGAATGTCGACGTTCTCCCGGTGCGAACTCACGACGTTCTGCACCCGCTGGTTGAAGTCCACCTGGGTCGGCGGTTTCGGGGGGTTGGCGGGATCGACCCGCGCCACGGGTGCGGCCTTGGCCGCCGCGATCGCCAGCGAGGGCGCGTCCAGCCCGCGCGGCGGCGCCACGACCGGTGCGTTGCGCGGCGCGTCGGGGCCCGGCGGCGGGATGTCCAGCACCGGGACGTTCTGACCCGCGTTGGGCGGCGGGAGGACCAGTGGGTTGTGCGCCGGCGGCGGCATCGGGGGCGGCTCGTACGCCGGGATGGGAACTTCCGGCACCGGCGTGGGCGCGTTGCTCGGGGGTCCCTGGACCCCGCGGCGATCCTCGTTGCACACGTTCGCGGTGTGATAGGCGTTCACGTAGAACATGCAGTGCTGGCAGGAATCCGGGTTCGATCCGGCGCCCGCGCACGGGGCCGCCTGCGCCACCGAAGCGTTGGTGGTGACCACCATCGACAGCGGTGCGAAGGCGATGGCGGCGGCCGCCAGGATGCGAAGTGGCCTCAATGGTCGAAATACCTTGACTTGTCGAGCAATCGGCGGTCGCGTTCGGATTGGCGGTCCTGGTGGTAGGCCTCGACCTGCTCGGCGACCCACTCTTCGAGCAACCGGTCCTGCAGGGCGAACATCTCCTTTTCCTCGTCCGGCTCGCCGTGGTCGTAGCCGATCAGATGCAGCACCCCGTGGATGGTCAGTAGCGCCAGCTCGTGCCCCAGGCTGTGCCCCGCCGAGGCGGCCTGGCCGGCCGCGAATTCCGGGCACAGCACGATGTCGCCCAGCATCGAGGGCCCCGGCTCGGGGGCGTCCGGACGCCCGCCCGGCTCAAGCTCGTCCATCGGAAAGCTCATCACGTCCGTCGGGCCGGGCAGGTCCATCCAGCGCATGTGCAGGTCCGCCATCGCGGCGGTGTCCAGCAGCACCATCGACAGCTCGGCCGCCGGATTGACGTCCATCTTGGCGATGACGAACCGCGCGACGCTGATCAGTTCGGCCTCGGAGACGTCGATACCCGATTCGTTGGATACCTCAATGCTCATGAAATCCGCTCACCGCACCATCATCGACGACCGCGCGAGCCCGTCGCCCGCCGCGCCGCCCGGTTCAATGTCAGGCCGGGCTCGTCAAATTTCGCATAGGCGTCGACGATCTCGGAGACCAGCCGGTGGCGAACCACGTCCACGCTGGTCAGCTCCGCGACATGGATGTCATCGACGCTGTCCAGGATTTCCATCGCCGAGCGCAGGCCCGACTTGGCGCCGCCCGGCAGGTCGACCTGGGTGATGTCGCCGGTGACGACGATCTTGGATCCGAAGCCGAGCCGGGTGAGGAACATCTTCATCTGCTCGGCGGTGGTGTTCTGCGCCTCGTCGAGGACGATGAACGCGGAGTTCAGCGTGCGTCCCCGCATGTAGGCCAGCGGCGCCACCTCGATGACGCCGGCGGTCATCAGTTTGGGGATCAGTTCGGGATCCATCATGTCGTAGAGCGCGTCATACAGCGGCCGCAGATACGGATCGATCTTCTCGCTGAGGGTGCCGGGCAAAAAGCCAAGGCGCTCACCGGCTTCCACGGCTGGGCGGGTCAGGATGATGCGGCTGACCTGTTTGGTCTGCAGCGCGCTGACCGCCTTGGCCATCGCCAGATAGGTCTTGCCGGTGCCGGCCGGGCCGACCCCGAAGACGATGGTGTTGGCGTCGATGGCGTCGACGTAGCGCTTCTGGTTGAGCGTCTTGGGCCGGATGGTCTTGCCGCGCCGCGACAGGATGTCCAGCGTGAGCACTTCGGCCGGTGACTCGTTGTCGGTGCCGGCCAGCATGGCGACGCTGTGGCGAACCACCTCCGGGGTCAACGGCTGACCGCCGGCGACGATGGCGACCAGCTCGGAGATCACCCGCTCGGCGAGCGCGACGTCGGCGGGTTCACCCGCGACGGTGACCGCGTTGCCACGCACGTGCAGGTCGGCTTTCAGGCTGCGCTCGAGGGCCCGCAGGTTTTGGTCGGCCGAACCCAACAAGCCCATCACGACATCGGGCGGAACGTCGATGCTGCTGCGAACCTGAGCAGAGGTCGGGACGGCTCCGGCTGCGTCAGCAGCGCTGGTCTCGCGGGGCGTCACGTGGCTCTCGATGCCTGCTTTCTCGGCTTGTCGGTGGGTTGCTGGGCCGTCTCAGTCTACGCCGAGGGCCCGGATTGGTCAGCGTTCAGCAACGTACTCGACGTCGGGTCGGTGTCGCGAACCCGCAGCGTGTGGCCGTTTGCCGGAACGTCGCTGCGCTGGTCCCACCTCGGGGTCAGCACGCCGAGGGCGCCCAGCGCGACCGCCGCGGCGCTCGACGTCCGCAGCACCTGGGGCCCGAGCCGCACCGCCGTCGCGCCCGCCTCGGACAGCGCCGCCATCTCGTCTTCCGCGATGCCGCCTTCCGGACCGACCACCAGCAGCAGCGATTCCGCTTGAGCCAGCCCGACATCCGCGAGCCGGTCGGTGGCCGACTCGTGCAGGGCGAGCGCCGTCGCGCCCGCGGCCACCTCGTCGCGGATCCGCCGGGTCAGCTCGGCGGTGGACAGCACGCCATCGACCGGCGGGATGTGCGCCCGACGGGATTGGCGGGCCGCCGACCGAGCGACGGCACGCCATCGCCGCAAACCCTTGTCGACCCGGTTGCCCTGCCAGTTGGCAACGCACCGCGCGGCATGCCAGGCCAGGAACGCGTCGGCGCCCGCTTCGGTGGCCAACTCGATGGCCAGCTCCGAGCGCTCCGACTTCGGCAGCGCCTGGACCACCGTCACCCGCGGGGATCCCGGGGGAACGGTCCAGCGTTCGAGCACCCGCGCGCGCAGCCCGTCGCGCCCGGCGTGCTCGACCTCGCAGTGGGCCAGGGCCCCGGCGCCGTCGCCCAGCACCAGCCGCTCGCCGGGGCGGATGCGGCGCACGGTCGCGGCGTGGAAACCCTCGTCACCGCCCAGCACGGCCAGCGAGCCGGGCTCGGGCAGATCGTCGAGGTAGAACAGGGTCGCGACCATGTGCGCGCCTTCGCGGCTCCCCGCTAGCGTCCGGTGAAGGTTTCGCGCAGCCGGCTGAACAACCCGCCCCCGGCGTGCGTCGAGCGGACCTCGGGCACGTCGCGGTTGCGGCGGGTCTTGAACTCGCGCAGCAGTTCGGTGTCGCGGTGGTCCAGCCGGGCCGGAACGACGACCTCGACGTGCACATGCAGATCGCCGCGGGTGCCGGAGCGCAGGTGCGGCATGCCGTGGCCGCGCAGGGTGATGACCGACGCCGGTTGGGTGCCGGGCGGGATGGTGATTTCGCTGACGCCGTCCAAGATGGCGTCGACGGTGACGGTGGCGCCCAGCGCCGCGTCGACCATCGGCACCGAAACCGTGCAGTGCAGATCGTCGCCTTCGCGGACGAAGACGTCGTGGGGCTGTTCGTGGACCTCGACGTAGAGGTCGCCGGCCGGGCCGCCGCCGGGCCCGACCTCACCCTGGGCGGCGAGCCGCACGCGCATGCCGTCGCCGACACCCGCGGGGATCTTGACGCTGATCTCGCGGCGGGCCCGCACCCGGCCGTCGCCCATGCATTGATGGCACGGGTCGGGGATGACGACGCCGACGCCCCGGCAGGTCGGGCAGGGCCGGGACGTCATCACCTGGCCCAGCAGCGAGCGCTGCACGGTCTGCACCTCGCCGCGACCGCCGCAGGTGTCGCACGGGACCGGCGCGGAGTCGCCGTTGGTGCCCTTGCCTTGGCATCGATCGCAGAGCACCGCGGTGTCGACGGTGACCTGCTTGGTCACGCCGGTCGCGCACTCTTCGAGGTCGAGGCGCATGCGCAGCAGCGAGTCCGAGCCCGGCCGTACCCGCCCGATCGGGCCGCGGGAGGTCGCGCCGCCGCTGAAGCCGCCACCGAAGAAGGCCTCGAACACATCGCCCAGGCCACCGAATCCGGCGCCGAAACCACCGCCCGCCGCGGCCGCGTTCTCCATCGGATCGCCGCCGAGGTCGACGATCCGCCGCTTCTCGGGATCGCTCAGCACCTCGTAGGCGACGCTGATCTCCTTGAATTTCGCCTGCGCGGCCTCATCGGGGTTGACGTCCGGATGCAGTTCGCGCGCCAGCTTGCGGTACGCGCGCTTGATCTCCGCGTCGCTGGCGTTTCTGCTCACGCCGAGCAGCCCGTAGTAATCGCGTGCCACGCTTGACTCTCCTATACCTGGTCTTTCCCCGCGCCTACCCACCCTGCGGGTGCGCGTTCATCGAGCACCCAGGACTTCGCCGATATACATGGCAACCGCAGCAACGCTGGCGATAGTTCCCGGATAGTCCATCCGGGTGGGCCCCAGCACGCCCATTCCCCCGTAAACGGTGTCGGAAGTGCCGTAGGCGGTGGTCACCACGGAGGTGCCCAATATCTGCTCGGCGGCCGTCTCGTGGCCGATGCGCACCGTCACCTTACCGGCTTCCTGCTGGGCGGCCAGCAACCGCAACACCACCACCTGCTCCTCCAGCGCCTCCAGGATGGAGCGCAACGAGCCGCCGAAATCGGCCGCGTTCCGGGTCAGGTTGGCGGTACCGCCCAACAACAGGCGCTCTTCGGTGTGTTCGACGAGGGATTCCAGCAACACCGTCGCCGACCGGCCGACGGCGTCACCCAGGCCGTCCGGGCTGCGCAGCTGTCCGGCGAGGTCGGCCACCGCGACCGAGGCGGCCGACAGCTTCTTTCCCACCAGCGCCTGGCCAAGCATCTCGCGCAGCTGGGCCAGTTCGTGCTCGTCGATGACGTCACCGAGTTCGACGACCCGCTGGTCGACCCGACCGGAGTCGGTGATGACGACCATCAGGAGCCGGGCCGGGGTCAGGGCGATCACCTCGAGGTGGCGCACGGTGGACGACGACGCCGTGGGGTACTGCACGACGGCGACCTGCCGGGTCAGCTGCGCCAGCAGCCGCACCGCCCGGCGCAGGACGTCATCGAGGTCGACCCCGGACTCGAGGAAGCTCTGGATCGCGCGCCGTTCGGCCGACGACAGGGGCTTGACGTCGTCGAGCCGGTCGACGAATTCGCGGTAGCCCTTCTCGGTGGGCACCCGTCCGGAACTGGTGTGCGGCTGGGTGATGTAGCCCTCGGCCTCCAGCACCGCCATGTCGTTGCGGACGGTGGCGGACGAGACGCCGAGGTTATGTCGCTCCACCAACGCCTTGGAACCGATCGGTTCTTTGGTCGCGACGAAGTCGGCCACGATGGCGCGCAGCACCTCGAACCGACGGTCATCGGCACTTCCCACCGGCCGCCACCTCCTTCGATACCGCCTTGACCGGATTCATTTTACGGGCCCGGGCGGCGTCGACCTCACCGGTGAAGCGCGAGCAGACGCAAAAGCACGCTGCCCGTCCGCGTTCGGGCGCTTTTGTGTCTGCTCGCCGGAACAACCGGCGTCCCGCTAGCCTTTCCAGAATGAACCGGTCGGGCCAGAGCAACGATTCGGGAAGGGTCGGCCGATGATCTTCAAGGGCGTGCGCGACGGCAAGCCGTATCCCGAGCACAACCTCTCGTATCGGGATTGGTCGCAGATTCCGCCGCAGCAGATCCGGCTCGACGAATTGGTCACCACCACAACGGTGCTCGCCCTGGACCGTCTGCTCTCCGAGGACTCCACCTTCTACGGCGATCTCTTCCCGCACGCGGTGCGGTGGAAGGGCATCACCTATCTCGAGGACGGCCTGCACCGCGCGGTGCGCGCCGCGCTGCGGAACCGCACCGTGCTGCACGCGCGGGTCTATGACATGGATATGTCGCTGCACCCACCGAGGTGATTCGAGTGGTCACGTTCGGGCCTCACCGCGTGTCGACCTGGTAAGGACGTTGGTTTCCGCCACAACTTGCCAGGAGGACCGCCATGGCACGGCTGCAAGGAGTCTCCGACCGCGACGCCGGACTCGGCGCCAAGATCGCCTTCTTTTTCACCAGGCGCAAACTCGCACAGATGACCGGGCTGGAAACCGCGGCGATGCTGGAACCGCTGCGGATGTACGCGCACATCCCGCGACTGCTCAACGCCTACGGCAAGTTGGAGCAGGCCGAGTCGAAACTCGACGTCCTCACCCCGCGCCAGCGGGCGCTGGCCGAGTTGAAAGCGGCGACGACGGTGCGCTGCGCATACTGCATCGACCTCGGCTCGCAGATCGCCCGGCGCTGGGGCATCACCGACGAGGAGCTGCTGGCCCTGGCCAACTACCAGAGTGCGCCGTGCTTCTCCGACGTCGACAAGCTGATCCTGCAGTACGCCACCGCGATCAGCCGTACCCCCGTCGCGGTGACCGACGAGCTCTTCGATGCGCTGCGCGCGCACTTCGATACCGCCCAGCTGGTCGGCTTGACCCACGTCATCACGCTGGGCAACCTGCGAGCCCGCTTCAACATCGCGCTCGACATCGGGTCGTCGGGCTTCTCCGGTGACCGGGTGTGCGCCCTGCCCGAGACCGACCGCCGATGACGGCGGATGCGTCCCTGGCGGCACGCTTCGAGGCGGCCCGGCCCCAGCTGGGCGCCGTCGCTTACCGCATGCTGGGCTCGATCGACGACGCCCAGGACGCGGTGCAGGAGGCCTGGTTGCGCCTGAGCCGCACCGCCGGCGTGGACGGCGTCGTCAATCTCGACGCCTGGCTGACCACGGTGGTGGCGCGCATCTGCCTGAACATGTTGCGCGACCGCCGAACCCGGGGCCGCGACGAACATCTCGGCCGCCTGCCCGATCCGATCGTGGAGGCGGACGGCGAATCCGACCCCGAGCACCGCGCGATGCTGGCCGACGCGGTGGGGCTGGCGCTGTTCGTGGTGCTGGATACGTTGCCGCCGGCCGAGCGGCTGGCGTTCGTGCTGCACGACGTCTTCAGGGTGCCGTTCGAGCAGATCGCGGCCATCGTCGAGCGGACGCCGGAGGCAGCCCGCAAGCTGGCCAGCCGGGCGCGGCGCCGGATCGAGCAGGCCGATCCGTCGCCCGAGGGCACGGTGGCCGCGCAACGCGAGGTGGTCGACGCGTTCTTCGCGGCGGGGCGCAGCGGCGACTTCGACCGCCTGGTTTCGGTGCTCGATCCCGACGTGGTGTTGCGTGGTGACTTCGGTGCCCGCACCGCCGTCTTCCGCGCCGAGGGCGCGCAGCAGGTGGCCGGGCTGGCCCGCGGTTACGCCGGGCCGGAGCGCGAGGTCCGTTCGGCGACCGTGAACGGCGCCGCGGGCGCGGTGATCTTCGTCGCCGGCCGCGCGGCGTCCGTCATGGCCTTCGTGGTGCGCGGCGGCCGGATCCGCGCGATCGACGTGCTCGCGGATCCGGCCCGCATCGCCAGGTTGGACCTGAGCGCATTACGCGCGGGTCACTGACCGGCGGCCTGCAACAACTCCATCGCCGACGACCGCGACAGCACCCAGCCGCCCTGGTTGACGAACGTGACGTTCTGGGTGACCGGCGACGTCAGCTTCGGGCCGGAGACCGCAACGTCGGCCGTGGCCGAACCGGCCGCGGCCGGCTGGATGTTCGTGACGTCGAACGACAGCGGCAGGTCGCCGTTCTTCGCCGCCTTCTGCAGCTTCTTGTCGGCGACGTGCGCTTCGATCCCGCTGATGCCGCCCTGCACCAGATTGCTCTTGTTGGCGAACGGGACACTCGGGTCGGCGAGGCTGGTGAGCACGCCGGTCAGCTGATCGGGAGTCGGCAGGTTGGCGCCCGCGACGGGCTGCGCCGGTGGCGGATCCTGCGGAAGCGGCGCGCCGACAGTGGCGAGCCGCACCCCGGCGGCCAGCGCACTCGGGGTTGCGGTGGAGGCGACGCCGGCGGCAACGCCCCCGACGATGGCCAGGGCTGCCACCCCGGTGGCGATGGTTTTGACGATCTTCATGGTTCCCCCTTCGGTGGGCACGAATGTCGACGCAGGGTTGGCGATCCGCAACGCCGGTTCGTGGCGGTGTGGACGGTGTCAGCGTGCCCGTTGCGTTTGTTATTTCGTGTCTCGGCACCGATACGTTACGGCCATCCGATGTGCGGGCAACAGGAGAAGACTGTGCGCCGGCTGTGCGGGGGCGTCCGCCGTGGGCCCGATATGCCAAACCCCATGCGCCTGCGTTGCGGGGCGCATGGGGTTCGGCGATGTCGTCGGTGTCTTAGTTCGTCGCGGTCGCCGCCTGGATCAGCGCGATCGCCGCGTCGTGCTGCAAGACCCAGTTGCCGCCCTGGTTGACGAACACCAGGTGCTTGTTGACCGGCCCGGCGAACTTCGGGCCGGTGATGCCGACGTCGGCCTGGGCCAGGTTCGGCCCCGCCGGCGCGATGTTCGTCACGTTGAACTGCTCGGGGAAGTTCCCGTTGCGGTAGGCCTTCCGCAGGTCGTGGTCGGCCACCATGCCCTCGTTTTGAGGGATGCCGTTTTCGACGAGGTTGTTCTTGTCCCGGTAGTTGACGCCGGGGTCGGTTACTTGGGTGCACAGGTTGGCCAACTGGTCAGCCGTCGGCAGCTGCCCCGGCGCGCCCGGCGGCGGGGGCGGAGGCGGCGGCGGATCCTGCGGCAGTGGCGCGCCGACGGCCGCCAACTGCACATGATCCAGACCCATCGGTGCTGCAATGGAAGCCACGCCGGCGGCGGCGCCGCCAATGGCGGTCAGGGCCGCCACGCCCGTGGCAATGGACTTCACGGATTTCACAGGTCCCCCTTCGATGCACATGGGACCGTGGCGGAATCCTGCGGATGGCCGCACACGGTCACATGTCTCCATGGTTGAAGATGGTGTAAGTGTGCCCTGTGACTTGGGATTTTGTGTCTCGGGTCGGTCACGTTACGACGACGCTACGGTCGCGACGTGTGAAAACACGCTAAATGGCCTGTGCCGCAAGTAGGTTTTGGCGCTGCAGACACGCGGCCGGTCACTCCGCGGCGAGCGCCTCGATCAAGCTCTTGGGCCGGATGTCCGACCAGTTGTGTTCGACGTACTGCAGGCAATCCGCGCGGCTTGCTGCCCCGAACGCCACCCGCCAGCCGGCCGGTGTGTCGGCGAAGGTCGGCCACAGGCTGTGCTGGTCCTCGTCGTTGACCAGAACCACGAATGTCGCGTTCTCGTCATCAAAGGGGTTGGCGCTCATCGTGTCTCCTTCTCACGGGATACTTGGACGGGCTGACGGTGGATCCCAACACCCGATCGGACAGCAGCCCAAGGCAGCTCAGGTTGGGAAACCCGGGCCCCTGGGTGAGCCCGGACAGGTTCGGCAGGAACAACTTGGGTGTCACGTCGGTGACGGCCAGGTCATAACCTATCGCCTCCTGCAGTCGCTCCGAGGTCAGGGGCCCACCAAGGCCGAGTTCCAGCAGATCAAGCGCGTCCTGGCTGAATAACGGTGCGAACCAAAGCGAGTCGGCGCCGGAGCCGTCGATGACGAGATCGAACCCGTGTACCGTTTCGAAGTTCTCACTGCCGCGGTTGGTGGACAGCGTCAACCGGATCTGCCCCTCCTTGCCGACCGCGTGGGCGACGCGGCCACGCAGGTGGTGGATGCGATCGTCGGCCAGCAACGCCTCCTGCACGTTGGACGAGAACACCCCACGGTCGGTGCGGGCCAACGCGTCGCGGCGTTCGGCCAGGGTCAGGGCCGGCCAGTTGGTGGGATCGGAGAACAGCGAGTTCTCGAAGAATCCCTCGCCGCGGGTGAACAACGTGGCCTGCGGGGAGATCACGGTGATGCTCGAAACCCGGTGGCGGAACAGCTCATAGAGCATCGCCGCGGCCGTCTCGCCACCGCCGATCACCGCCACCCGCTCCGCATTGATCCGGTCGTGATTGGCGGCGCGATCCCAGAACTGGGCGATCGACAGCATGCGCGGGTTGCCGGGCAGCAAGGACTTTTCGGCCTGGCCGGGGCCGGTGATCATCAGGGCGTCGGCGTGCACGGTGGTTTCGTGCGTGTGCAGCGCCCAGCGGTCGCCGGTGATCGCCAGTCGTTCGACGTCACCGTGCACCACATTCATGCCCACGTGGTCGGCGACCCAACTCAGGTACTGGCTCCACCGGCGATGCGTCGGTGCCGGCCTGCCACGATCGATCCACTCGGCGAATGATGCCGTGGCGATCAGATAGGACTGCCAGCTGTAGCGGGTCATCCGCTCGTCGAGTTCGGCGTTGCGGCGCGGCACCAGCGCCGAGCGGTAGGGAAACCCGACGTCCTTTTCCGGGCTGGTACCGAGCCGGTGCGCGCCGTCGGTCCATCCGCCGCTGGCCTGCCAGTTCGCCGCGACGCCGATCCGCTCTACGGCCACCACGTCGGGCACCTCGACGCCCATCTCGCGCAACGCGAAGGCTTTGGCCGCGACGGCCACCGCCTTGGCGCCGGCCCCCACGATCGCCAGTGTGCTCATTTCACCATCTCCCGCAGTGATTCGATCCAAAGCTCTTGCAGCGCCGCAATATCGGAGTCATCGAGAATGTCGGGCAGCGCGCGCCACTGCGCGGCCAGCACCCGCTCCCCGCCAAAGGTCAGCACCATCGCCGCGATGGTGAGCTCATGGCGCACGGCCAGCTCCGGCTCCGGCACCGGCGACGCGCCGGCGAGCAGCTCGCGTTCGAGCCGCAGCCCCGTGCCGCCGTCGGCGTGGGCGGCGCCGAGGTAATTCAGCAGCAGTTGCGGGGGCCGGAAGCCGGCGAGCCGCTCGGCGGTGTCGGCCCGCAGGTAGCGCAGCAACCCGTAGTCGAGTCCGTCGCCGGGGATGGAAGCCAGCTGCTCCCCCACCCTGCGCGGGTCGGTCGAGTCCAGCCTCACCGGGTAGATGGAGCTGAGCAGCCCGACGGTGTCGCTGGTGTCGATGGTGTGTGCGCCCGGGCCGTCCACCAAACCGTCTGCGCGGCCGTGTGTTTCGAGCGCCAGCAGCGGTGGCGGGGTGGGCTGGCCGCGCAGCTCGCGCCAGCGGGTCACCGTCGCCGCGGTGGCGGTGACCAGCAGCGTGGGCAACGGCAGACCC
>NZ_LZLU01000103.1:0-12850 GCF_001673415.1 Mycobacterium sp. 1165196.3
CGCCGCCGCAGGCCACTCCGGCCTCCACCATGCCGGTCTCGGCGCGGACCGCGCCGCACGCCCCGGCGCCCGCGCAGCCGGCGCACCCCGCGCAGCAGGCGACGCCGCCGGTGCGGCGGGTGCCGATCGTGCCGCCCGAACCGGTGTAGGCGGCCGGAAGCGGTTTGCGCGTATCGCCGTCGCCGTGGCACCGGCAGCGCTAATCTGACACGGATTCCCCAGTAAGCCGAGGAGGGGCCTGTGTTAGCGCGCTACCTGAAGGCACAGTTGATAGTTTTGCTGTGCGGTGGACTGGTCGGGCCGATCTTCTTGGTCGTGTACTTCACCCTCGGGCTCGACAACCTGCTGCAGTGGATGTTCTACGTCGGCCTGCTCATCACCGTGGCCGACGTGTTGGTCGCGCTCGCGTTGGCGAATTACGGGGCCAAGTCGTCGGCCAAGGTGGCCGCGCTCGAGCAGAACGGGGTGCTGGCGCTCGCCCAGATCACCGGGATCACCGAGACGGGCACGTGGGTCAACAACCAGCAGGTCGTCAAGGTGCACCTGCACATCGCCGGACCCGGGCTGGTGCCGTTCGACAGCGAGGACCGGGTGATCGCCAGCGTGACCCGGCTCGGCAACCTCAACGCCCGCAAGGTGGTGGTCCTGGTGAACCCCACCACCAGCGAATACCGGATCGACTGGGAGCGAAGCGCTTTGGTCAACGGGTTGGTGCCCGCGCAGTTCACGGTCGCCGAAGACAACACGACCTACGACCTCAGCGGGCAGGCCGGTCCGCTGATGGAGATCCTGCAGATCCTCAAGGCCAACAACGTCGCACTGAACCAGATGGTCGACATCCGGTCTAACCCGGCATTGCGCGCCCAGATCCAGGCGGTGGTGCGCCGCGCGGTGCACCAACAGGCGCCGGCCGCCCAACCGGCGCCGGCTGCGGCGGCGCCCGCGGCGGCAGCCGTCGTCACCCCTCCCGAGCCGACGATCGCCGCGCGGCTACAAGAGCTCAAGGAGCTGCACGCCAGTGGGGCTTTGACCGACGCCGAATACAGCAGCCGGCGCGCCGCGATCATCTCCGAAATCTAGGAGCCCCGCCCGGCGCGGCCGGGTGAATTAGAACGCGTTTCAGTTGCGCTGCTAGCCTGGCTTGGTCTATCGGCGGTCGAAGGGATTACGCGTGGCTGGACAGGGCGGATCACTGCAGGGGCGGGTCGCATTCATCACCGGGGCCGCCCGCGGGCAGGGGCGCTCGCACGCGGTGCGGCTGGCCCGCGAGGGCGCCGACATCATCGCGCTGGACATCTGCGCTCCGGCGTCGGCCAGCGTGACGTACACCCCGGCCACCCGCGAAGACCTCGACGAGACGGCCCGCCTGGTGGAGAATGAGGGACGCAAGATCCTCACCCGCGAGGTCGACGTCCGCGACGACGCCGCGCTGCGGGACCTGGTGGCCGACGGCATCGAGCAGTTCGGCCGGCTCGACATCGTGGTGGCCAACGCCGGGGTGCTGAGCTGGGGCCGCGTGTGGGAGCTCACCGACGAGCAGTGGGACACGGTCATCGGCGTCAACCTGACCGGCACCTGGCGCACGCTGCGCGCCACCGTTCCCGCCATGATCGAGGCGGGCAACGGCGGCTCCATCGTGGTGGTCAGCTCGTCGGCGGGAATCAAGGCCACCCCGGGCAACGGCCACTATTCGGCCAGCAAACACGGGCTCACCGCGCTGACCAACACCCTGGCCATCGAGCTCGGTGAATTCGGCATCCGGGTCAACTCCATCCACCCGTACTCCGTGGACACCCCGATGATCGAACCCGAAGCGATGATGGAGATTTTCGCCAGGCATCCCAGCTTCGTGCACAGCTTCCCGCCAATGCCGGTGCAGCCCAACGGCTTCATGACGGCCGACGAAGTGGCCGACGTGGTGGCCTGGCTTGCCGGCGACGGCTCGGGCACCCTCACCGGCACCCAGATCCCGGTGGATAAGGGTGCCCTAAAGTACTGAGCGGCCAGCGTGCTAAGAACTCCACGTGAGTAGTGACGACAGCGCCACCAACGGAATCGTGATCGTCGGCGGTGGATTGGCCGCCGCCCGCACCGCCGAGCAGCTGCGGCGCTCGGAGTATTCCGGACCCATCAAGATCGTCAGCGACGAGGTGCACCTGCCCTACGACCGCCCGCCGTTGTCCAAAGAGGTGCTGCGTAAAGAGGTCGACGCCACCGAGCTCAAGCCACGTGAGTGGTACGACGAGAACGACATCACCCTGCGACTGGGCTCGGCCGCGACGGGTCTGGACACCGCGGCGCAGACGGTGACTCTCGCCGACGGAACGTCGCTTCGCTACGACGAACTCGTCATCGCGACGGGCCTGGTGCCCCGGCGCATTCCGGCGATCCCGGATCTCGAGGGCATCCGCGTGCTGCGGTCCTTCGACGAAAGCCTGGCGCTGCGCGAGCACGCGTCGGCCGCGCAGCGTGCCGTCGTCATCGGCGCCGGGTTCATCGGCTGCGAGGTGGCGGCCAGCCTGCGCAGCCTGGGCGTGGACGTGGTGCTGGTGGAACCGCAGCCGACCCCGCTGGCCGCGGTCCTCGGCGAGCAGATCGGCGAGCTGGTGGCCCGGCTGCACCGCGCCGAAGGAGTCGACGTTCGCCTCGGCGTCGGGGTCGCCGAGGTGCGTGGTGACTCCCGCGTCGAGTCGGTGGTGCTCAGCGACGGCACCGAGTTGCCGGCCGACATCGTGGTGGTCGGCATCGGGTCACGCCCGGCGACCGATTGGCTCGTGGGCAGCGGAGTCGAAGTCGACAACGGCGTCGTCTGCGACGAGGCCGGACGCACCAGCGCACCGAATGTGTGGGCGCTCGGTGACGTCGCATCGTGGCGCGACGCGACGGGACACCAAGGGCGCGTTGAGCATTGGAGCAACGTCGCCGATCAGGCCCGGGCCGTCGTGCCCGCGATGCTGGGCCAGGATGTGCCGCCGGTGGTGGTCGTCCCCTACTTCTGGAGCGACCAGTACGACGTCAAGATCCAGTGCCTGGGCGAGCCGGAGGCCGGTGACATCGTCCACATCGTCGAGGACGACGGCCGCAAGTTCCTCGCCTACTACGAACGCGACGGGGCTCTGGTCGGGGTGGTCGGCGGCGGGATGCCCGGCAAGGTCATGAAGGTCCGCGCCAAGATCGCGGCGGCCGTGCCGATCGCCGAAATACTGGGCTGAGCCGCCGCTAGCACGACGGCGGCCGCGTGCTGCACGACCAGACGACGTTCATGGGGACGTTCATGGGGACCTGAGCCAGTCCACCGGCGGTCCGTGCGGATGGCACTCGCCCAGCAGCCGCGGATCGCCGCCGGGCCAGACGCGGGCGCGCACCACGAATTGGATCGGTGCGCCCGGGCCGGCGCGGGTGGGCTCCATCGTGAGGTGGGCGAACGGTGCGCGCGCGTCGGCCTGCGCGGCCAGCGCGTCGACGTGGGCGCGCACCGCTGTGCGTTCCTCGGCGGACAGGTATTGCCAGGTGATGGAATGCCACAAGACGGTCAGCGCGCCGTCGGCCGGCGTCAGGCCGGCGACGGCGTCGGCGGCCGTTCTTCGCTCGAGCGCCGCCGGGACCCGGCGGGCCACCTCGATGGCGCCGCGCAGCCGGGCCAGCCGGGCGTCCTGGTCGGGCCACACGTAGCTCAGCACCGTCATCTCCCCGTCGGTGGTCCCGACGTCGATGGGCGCGATGTCATACCCGTGGCGCGCCACGATCGAGAGGTCGCGGCGGGGCGGCAGCGCGCCGCGCCACGCATCGTCGACCGTCACCGGTGAGCCGGCCGGTCCCCACTGGCCACCGGCGAAGCGGTAGCGGTAGTGATCGGCACGCAGGTTCAGCCCCGCGCTCGACCCGATCTCGAAAAGCCTTATCGGTAAGCCGAATTCATTGATGCACAGCAGTCCGCCGATCAGTGCGGCGGATCTGCCCACCTCGTTGGTTTGCGGCGGCTGGCCCAGCGACGCGCGCAGCACCTCGACGTGGCCGGCCGCGGTGTCCAGGATTTCCGGCCACGCGCGGCCGGCATCCCACCCGCCGCCGGTGCTGGGGTAGAAGCGGCGCAACCGCGCCGCCCGGCCGTCGAGCACCAGCCGGTGTAACCCGCCGAGCAACCGCAGCGGCACCGCGTCGCGCGACGGGGCATCCTCGCGCCCGGACAGGACGGTCGCGAACACGCCGCCGGCTTCCACGTCGCCGGCCACGAGTTCGAACAGATCGCCGTACATCTTCGAGCCCGACGACGCGCAGAATTTGCCCTGTGCCCGCAAGGTGTGGATCAGGTGCTCGGCCGTCACCTGTCCAGCCCGTCCAGCCCGGTGCCGACGGCGTCGAAGGCGTTGCCGAGGGCAACCGGCAGCGGGACGGACTCATCGCTCAGCCAGTGTTCGTAGGCCGACAGTGCGACGCCGAGCATGGTCCAGGCGACGGTCTGGGGCAGCAGGTCGGTGGTCTTGCAGTCCAGGCGGCGGGCCACGAACCCCGCGATCACCTCGCGCCAGCCCGCGTACATCGTCATCGAATACGCCTGCAGCTCAGCGGTTTGCAGGATCACCCGCATGCGCTGGCGATGCCGGGCGGTCTCGGATTCGTCAAAAGTGTTGAATGCCAACAGGGCAGCGCGCAGCGCATCGCCCAGGCGCACGCCGGAATCGACGTTGTCTAGCAGATCACGCAGGTGGGCAAGGTGATTGTCGAAGTCTCCCCAGGGGATGGCGTTCTTGGACGCGTAGTAGCGAAACAGCGTCCGGCGTGAGATGCCGGCGGCCTGGGCCACGTCGTCGACGCTCACGTCGGCGAAGCCGCGCGCGCTGAACATGTCGATGGCGACGTCGGTGATGTGGTGCGGGGTGGTCGAGCGGCGCCTGCCCACCCGCTGCTGCGGCATCATCGGACCCCGCCCTTCCATTTCGGCACTCGATGCCATATTCTGACGGCGAGTGTGACTCAGATCCCATCGTTGTCAAGACCGCACGAAAGGCAAGGCCCCGTGGACCACGAGACCGAAACTGACACCCAGCTCGTCACCGAGACCCTGGTCGAAGAGGTATCGATCGACGGCATGTGCGGGGTCTACTGACCGTGCCCCTGCCCGCGCAGGCCCGGACGGCGACCTCGTTCGATCCTGATCGCGGCTGGCGACTGCACCCGCAGGTGGCGGTTCGACCGGAACCGTTCGGCGCGCTGCTCTACCACTTCGGTACCCGCAAGCTGTCGTTTCTGAAGAACCGCACCATCCTCACGGTGGTGCAGTCGCTGGCCGACCATCCCGACATCCGGTCCGCCTGCCGCGCGGCGGGCGTCCAGGACGCCGCGCAGGCGCCCTACCTGCATGCGCTCGGTGTGCTCGTCGATTCCAACATGCTGGTGCCCCTGGAGGACAACCAATGACAACAGCGGCCCCTGTGCCCCGCCTCATCGAGCAGTTCGAGCACGGGCTCGACGCACCCATCTGCCTCACCTGGGAGCTGACGTACGCCTGCAACCTGGCCTGCGTGCACTGCCTGTCCTCGTCGGGCAAGCGGGACCCGCGGGAGCTGTCCACCCGTCAGTGCATGGACATCATCGATGAGCTGGAACGCATGCAGGTGTTCTACGTCAACATCGGCGGCGGGGAACCGACTGTGCGCCCGGACTTTTGGGAGCTGGTCGACTATGCGACCGAGCACCACGTCGGGGTCAAGTTCTCCACCAACGGCGTGCGGATAACCCCCGAGGTCGCCGCGCGGCTGGCAGCCAGCGACTACGTCGACGTCCAGATCTCGCTGGACGGCGCCACCGCCGAGGTCAACGACGCCGTGCGCGGAGCCGGGTCGTTCGACATGGCGGTGCGGGCGCTGCAGAACCTTGCCGACGCCGGCTTCTCCGACGCCAAGATCTCCGTGGTCGTCACCCGGCACAACGTCGACCAGCTCGACGAATTCGCCGCGCTGGCAAGCCGTTACGGCGCCACACTGCGGATCACCCGGCTGCGCCCGTCCGGACGCGGCGCCGACGTCTGGGAAGAGCTGCACCCCACCGCCGACCAGCAGGTCCAGCTGTATGACTGGCTGGTCGCCAAGGGTGAGCGGGTGCTCACCGGCGACTCCTTCTTCCACCTGGCCCCACTCGGCCAATCCGGCGCCCTGGCCGGGCTGAACATGTGCGGGGCCGGGCGCGTCGTGTGCCTGATCGACCCGGTCGGCGATGTGTACGCCTGCCCGTTCGCCATCCACGACCGCTTCCTGGCCGGAAACGTGTTGTCCGATGGGGGTTTTGACAACGTCTGGAAGAACGCCCCGCTGTTCCGCGAGCTGCGCGAGCCCCAGTCGGCCGGCGCCTGCGGCAGCTGCGGCCACTACGACAGCTGCCGGGGCGGATGCATGGCCGCCAAGTTCTTCACCGGGCTGCCGCTGGACGGCCCGGACCCCGAATGCGTCCAGGGACACAGCGCGTCGGCGCTGGCGCACGAGCGTGAGACGCCGCGCCCCCGGGCCGATCACTCCCGCGGGAAGCGCATCCGCCAACCGGTGCCGCTGACCCTGTCGCTGCGGCCGCCGGCCATCACGCCGGTGGCGCCGCCCGCCCGCATGTGTAACGAAAGTCCGGTGTAACGATGGCCGACGCATGGTTCGAAACCGTCGCCATCGCGCAGCAGCGCGCCAAGCGCCGGTTGCCGAAATCGGCGTACTCGTCGCTGATTTCGGCCAGCGAAAAGGGAGTCACGGTCTCCGACAACGTGGCAGCCTTCAGCGAACTCGGATTCGCGCCGCACGTCATCGGCGCGCAGGAGAAGCGCGACCTGTCGACCAGCGTTATGGGGCAAGACATTTCGCTGCCGGTGCTGATCTCGCCGACCGGCGTGCAGGCGGTCCACCCCGACGGCGAGGTCGCCGTGGCGCGGGCCGCCGCCGCCCGCGGCACCGCCATGGGGCTGTCCTCGTTCGCCAGCAAGCCGATCGAAGAGGTCATCGCGGCGAACCCGAAGGTGTTCTTCCAGGTGTACTGGCTGGGTGATCGCGACGCGATCGCCGCGCGGGTCGAGCGCGCCCGGGCGGCCGGCGCCGTCGGCCTGATCGTCACCACCGACTGGAGCTTCTCGCACGGCCGGGACTGGGGCAGCCCGTCCATCCCGGAGAAGATGGACTTCAAGACCATCGTCAAGATGAGCCCGGAGGTCATCACCAAGCCGCGGTGGTTGCTGCAGTGGGCGAAGACCATGCGGCCCCCGGAGCTGCGGGTGCCCAACCAGGGCCGCCGCGGCGAGCCCGGCCCCCCGTTCTTCCAGGCCTACGGGGAATGGATGGGTACGCCGCCGCCGACCTGGGAGGACATCGCCTGGCTCCGCGAGCTGTGGGGCGGGCCCTTCATGCTCAAGGGCGTGATGCGCGTCGACGATGCCAAAAGGGCCGTGGACGCGGGGGTTTCGGCCATTTCGGTGTCGAACCACGGCGGCAACAACCTGGACGGCACCCCGGCCTCGATTCGCGCCCTGCCCGCGGTGGCCGCGGCCGTCGGCGACCAGATCGAGGTGGTGCTCGACGGCGGCATCCGGCGCGGCAGCGACGTCGTCAAGGCGGTGGCGCTGGGGGCGCGCGCGGTGATGATCGGCCGGGCCTACCTGTGGGGGCTGGCCGCGGCCGGGCAACCGGGGGTGGAGAACGTGCTCGACATCCTGCGCGGTGGCATCGACTCGGCGCTGATGGGTCTGGGCCTGTCCTCGGTGCACGACCTCGGGCCGGACCACATCCTGGTCCCACCCGGGTTCACCCGGGCGCTGGGCGTGCCCTCGGGCGGCGGGGCTTAGCGGAAGCCCGGTTATCCAAGGCGGACATACCCGGATTAAGTGACGCTTGCGCAAATCGTGATACGGGCGGGGTAACCGTGACGGACGAGCCCACGATTCGAACGCCCGATGAACGACCGAAGAAAAAAAGTCATTTTGAGGCTTCAACAATCGGTGCACGCCAGGTGAATTCGTCCTACCATCACCGAGTGCCCGTACTCGGCGACTTGGGAACCGCGACGTCGAGCCAGCTATCAGACAAGGCGGCCTCGGTACTGGTTCCGCTGGGGTCGACCGAACAACACGGTCCCCACCTGCCGCTGGACACCGACACCCGGATCGCAACGGCGGTCGCCGGCGGCGCTCGAGGCCGTCTCGGCCACGAGTGGCTGGTGGCGCCGGCCCTGGCCTACGGAGCCAGCGGCGAGCACCAGAGCTTCGCCGGAACGATCTCGCTGGGCACCGAGGCCTTGACCACCCTGCTGGTCGAGTACGGCAGGTCAGCGGCCGGATGGGCCCGGCGGATCGTGTTCGTCAACGGCCACGGCGGCAATGTCACCGCGCTGCGCAGCGCGGTGGCCCTGTTGCGCACCGAGGGCCGCGACGCCGGCTGGTGCCCCTGCCTGACCATCGGCGGCGACGCCCACGCCGGCCATACCGAAACATCGGTGCTGCTGCACATCTCGCCGGCCGATGTCCGGGCCGATCGGCGGGTGGCCGGCAACACCGCGCCCCTGCCCGAGTTGCTCGGGTCGATGCGCCGCGGGGGAGTGGCGGCGGTCAGCCCGGTCGGCGTGCTGGGCGACCCGACCACCGCCACCGCCGCCGAGGGTGAGCGGATCCTCGCCGAGATGGTCGACGGCTGTGTCCGCCGAGTCGCCCGATGGCGGCCGGGGCCCGACGGGATGCTCGGGTGACCGCCCCCCGGCTGCCCAACGGGTTCGCCGTCCAGGTCGATCGCCGGGTGCGGGTGCTCGGCGACGGCTCGGCGCTGCTCGGCGGGTCGCCCACCCGCCTGCTCAAGCTGGCGCCCGCCGCCCAGGACATGCTCTCCGATGGCCGGCTGAAGGTGCGCGACGAGCTGTCCGCCCAGCTGGCCCGCACCCTGCTGGACGCGACGGTGGCGCATCCCCGCCCCGCGGGCGGCCCGTCGCACCATGACGTCACGGTGGTAATTCCGGTGCGCGACAACCTATCTGGGGTGCGGCGCCTGGTCAGTTCACTGCGCGGCCTGCGCGTCGTCGTGGTGGACGACGGCTCGTTTCCCCCGATCGTCCCGGACGACTTCGTCGGCGCGCACTGCGACATCGAGGTGTTGCGACACGACCGCAGCAAGGGTCCGGCGGCGGCCCGCAACACCGGCCTGCGGGCGTGCCGGACGGACTTCGTCGCCTTCTTGGACTCCGACGTCGCCCCCCGCCGGGGCTGGCTGGAGGCCCTGCTCGGTCACTTCTGCGATCCCACGGTCGGCCTGGTCGCGCCCCGCATCGTCGGCCTCTCGCACAGCGAGAACGTGGTGGCGCGCTACGAGGCGGTGCACTCGTCGCTCGACCTCGGTGAGCGCGAGGCGCCGGTGCTGCCGCACAGCACGGTGTCCTACGTGCCCAGCGCGGCGATCATCTGCCGGTGCTCGGCGATCCGGGAGGTCGGCGGGTTCGACGAGACCCTGCAGTCCGGTGAGGACGTCGATCTGTGCTGGCGGCTCATCGAGGCGGGGGCCCGGCTGCGCTACGAACCGATCGCCCTGGTCGCCCACGACCACCGCACCGAATTGCGGGATTGGCTGGCGCGCAAGGCCTTTTACGGCGGCTCGGCTGCCCCGTTGTCGGTCCGCCACCCGGACAAGACGGCGCCGGTGGTGATTTCCGGTTGGGCGCTGATGACGTGGATCCTGATGGCATTCGGGTCCACCCTGTCCCGGCTGGCGTCCATCCTGCTCGCCGTCCTGACCGGTCGCCGGATCGCGCGCGCGATGCGCACCGCCGAGACGTCGATGACCGACGTCGCGATGATCGCGGGCCGCGGGCTGTGGTCGGCGGCGCTGCAGCTGGCGTCGGCGCTGTGCCGGCACTACTGGCCGCTGGCGTTGGTGGCCGCCACCATGTCGCGTCACTTCAGGCGGGTGGTGCTGGTCGCGGCGGTCATGGACGGGGTGGTCGACTGGCTTCGCCGCCGCGACGCCATCGGTGACGAGGTCGAACCGATCGGGCTGCCCACCTACCTGTTGCTCAAGCGCGTCGACGACCTGGCATACGGGCTCGGGTTGTGGTGGGGCGTGCTGCGGGAGCGCAACGTGCGCGCCCTGAAGCCCCAGATCCGGAATTAATCACACCTTGACCCGCCCTTGAGTAAGGCCGCCTCGCACAGCGATGTGCTGATCGTCGGCGCCGGGAGCGCAGGATCGGTTGTTGCGGAACGCCTTTCCGCCGATCCGCAATGTTCGGTGCATGTCCTCGAGGCGGGCCCCGCGCTCGACGATCCGGGACTTCTCGCCCAGACCGCGAACGGGTTGCAGTTGCCGATAGGTGTCGGCAGCCCGCTGGTCCGGCGCTATCAGACCCGGCTCACCGACGAACCCGCCCGGCAGCATCCCATCGTGCGCGGTGCGACCGTGGGCGGATCGGGCGCGATCAACGGCGGCTACTTCTGCCGGGGGCTACCGCGCGACTTCGATCGCATGGCCATCCCGGGCTGGGGATGGCCCGACGTGCTGGACAGCTTCCGCGCCATCGAGACCGACCTGGACTTCGACGGACCCGCCCACGGGCGCAGCGGCCCGATCCGGGTGCGCCGCACCCACGACATGACCGGGACCACCGAGCGTTTCATCGGTGCCGCCCAGCGCGCCGGGTTCGGCTGGGTCGACGATCTCAATGACGCTGCAGCAGAACCGGTCTCGGGGATCGGCGCCGTGCCGCTCAACATCGTTGACGGCGTGCGGCGGGGGTCCGGCGCGGGATATCTGATCCCGGCGTTGCGCCGGCCGAACCTGACCGTGCAAGCGCAGACCCGGGCGGCCCGCCTGCGTTTTGCCGGCACCGCCGCGGTGGGCGTGGATGCGATCGGCCCGCAGGGACGGGTGACCTATACCGCCGACCGGGTGGTGTTGTGCGCCGGCGCGATCGAGACGGCCCACCTGCTGATGCTCTCGGGCATCGGCGACGAGGCCATGCTGACCGCCGCCGGGGTGCCGGTGCTGGCGCCGCTGCCGGTGGGGACGTCGTTCAGCGATCACGCCGAATGGGTGCTGCCCACGGATTGGACGGTGGCGCCCGGACGGCCGGTGCTCGAGGTGGTGCTGTGCACCGCCGACGATCTCGAGATCCGGCCGTACACGGGTGGATTCGTGGCGATGACCGGTGACGGCACCGCCGGGCACGCCGACTGGCCACACATCGGGGTGGCGCTGATGCAACCACGCGCGCGTGGGCGCATGACGCTGGTCTCGGCCGATCCGGATGTGTCGCCGCGAATCGAACACCGCTACGACAGTGAGCCCGACGACGTCGCGGCGCTGCGCCGGGGCAGCGAACTGGCCCGCGAATTGGCCGGTGGCACAGTCGATGCGGCGGCGGCCGTCTGGTCGACCTCGCAACATCTCTGCGGGACCGCGCCGATGGGTGCCGACGGCGACCCGCGCGCGGTCGTCGACCCGCGGTGCCGGGTCCTCGGCATCGACAACCTGTGGGTGATCGACGGCTCGGTCCTGCCGGCGATCACCAGCCGCGGGCCGCACGCCACGATCGTGATGATCGGGCACCGGGCCGCGCAGTTCGTACGGTGAACGCGGACAAATGGGCGGGCCGCGACGCGGTAGCCGAGATACTCGGCCGCCGCGGCGGCCCGCCCGACGAGGCGGCGAACATCATGCGGTCCACGTAGATGGCCACGACAAGTGGCTGTGCGCGCGCAGGTGTGCGTCGCGCGAACAATGCGTCGCAATATTCGTGGACGGCACGACCGCCATCTCATGCTTGGATAGCCCGTGCTTTATCTGTTGTCAGTCACCTCCTCTCGCCTCGACCGCGAAAGACGTTGGCACTACGGAGGAGAACGCTGCCGCGCCCACACCAGGGAGACGGGCCATCGGCCGTCGGTGGCACGCGGGCGCGTCGAGCGCCTGACCCGCGTCGGCGCGAGGGAGACCAGGGTGGTCGCGCCGCGCCGGCCACGCCGCGCCGCGGGCAACTCGCAGTTGGGGTATCGAACCGGCACGCTCGGTCGCCGCAGGCGCATCCACTCGGCCTCCACGATCGCCGCCGCCTCACGGATCGCCGCGCATGCCGGCTCGACCACGCTCGTAACGCCCATCAACACCACATCCACCTCGGGAGTACAGAGATGACTTGTAACTGTCGATATACATCTCTGATACCAGAAACGGCGGCCGCTTGCAAGCGTTCGCCGCGGTGTCTATGTGCATTGAATCGGCTGTCGGACAACGGCATTGACGGTGGCCGCCGGCGCGCTCAGTGACGCGACAGCAGCCGCCGTACCGGGCGCAGCTGGCGGCCGTCGCGGCCGGGGGCCCACACCCCGATCGCCACGGCCGCGAGGGCGACGATCGCGGCCATCGTGATGGTGGAGGCGTGCAGCGCCGCCAGGAACGCGGACTTGCTGATGTCGGCCAGCTGGCGCCCCTGGGGTCCGAGCCGGCCGGCGATCTCGACCGCCTTGGCCAGCGAGTCGGTGGCCTGACCCCGCACCGGTGCGGGGAAGCCCGACAGCCTGGGCGCGAGCTCGTGCGAGTAGCGACCGGCCAGGATGGAACCGGCCACCGCGATGCCCAGCGCGCCGCCCATCTCGCGTGAGGTGTCGTTCACCGCGGAGGCGACGCCCTGCTTCTCGTCGGGAACCGCACCCATGATCGCCGACGTCGTCGGCGCCGTGCAGATTCCGATGCCGGTGGCGAGAATGAGTGTGGGCCAGGCGAACTCGAGGTAGGTGGAGTGCAGGTCCAGCCAGTACATGCACCCGAACCCCACCGCCATCAGCAGGGTGCCGGCGAACAACACCAGCCGCAGGCCCAGCTTGGGCACATACCAGAACGACAGGGCC
>NZ_LZLU01000104.1:0-3396 GCF_001673415.1 Mycobacterium sp. 1165196.3
ATGAAGCCGCTGGCGCCGGGCGAGAAGGCGCCGCTGATCCGCGCGGTCATCAAAGGGGAGCCGAGCTTTGAACTCCAACTCGACGTCGGGCTCGATGGAGTGGTGCCATCGGGCCAGCACGCCATGCCGGGTCACCTGATGATCGCGATGGGCGCGGTTCGCGCAATTCCGTACGTGCTTGCCCAACCACCCGGCATCGTGACAGCACCGGTGTTCGGCGCGATCCAACTAGGGTGACGTGGAAGAGACCGCGCGTGCGATGTGGTCGCTGGGCGCCGCATGGAAAACGTGCCCGCTGCCGTCGGGCAGGACCCTTCGGGCGATGAGATAGTCGGACCCCATCCAGCCCTGCCGGATGAACCGGCCGAACCGCAAGAACGTTCCCGGCGCGCCGCTGGCCGACGGGACGAGCTTCACCTGCTCCATGCCGTTTTTCACTCCCTCACCGGTCAGCGGCCGCGCCGCGGCCATGCCTCGCACGATCACGGTGGCTGCGTCGTGTGACAGGCCCGGCATCGAGTGTCGCGGCCGGCGACCGTATCGCGCCTCGAAACGGTCGAGGAAGGCCTGCCCGACAGCGTTGCGCTCGTCGTAGCTGTCCAAACCGATCCAGCCGGACAGGTGGCGCATCCACTCCGCGCTGATATGTGCCATTTCGAACGCCGTCGTCGTGTAACGCGGCGGATCCCAGCCAGCGGCCCGCAGCGCATCTGTGAAACCCCACAAGCCATGGCCAAATCCGACGTGCACCAGCGCGTCGGGTTGCCCCGCGCGCAACGCGGCGACCGCCGCGGCCTTGTCAGCCTCAACCTGGGGAATCGCCACGGTTGTAGCGACGTTCAAACCCGCTGCATCATAGGCTCTTTGAGCGAAGGCGAGATACTCCTTGCCGATGAGCGACGACTCGTAGGCAATGGCGATGCGCGACCGACCGTCGCCGATTAGCACCGCGGCCAGCATCACCGGCTCCTCGGGCATCGAGCCATTGTTCAGCGCGAAGCACCACTCGCCCAGCGCCCCCTCCGATCCCGACAGCGTGAGAATCGGAACACGTGCAGTGGCCTCGACGTGGGACCGCAGCGGCACGACGTTGTCCGATACCCACGGGCCGAAGATCGCCAGGCAGCCTTCGGCGACGAGCTCGTCGAAAGCCCGTTCGACCGCAAGGTAGGTGCCGTTGGGCAGGCCCACCACATTGCGTATGACGAGTTCGATTGGCCGGTCGAGCAGTCCGGAGGCAAAGGCTTCGTCCATCACCAGCCGCAGCGCGGCGACGGTGTCGTTGTCGGTGTTGCCCGCCGTCGGATAGTCGTTGAGCATGCCGACTTTCAGTGGTGCGACCGAACCGTACGCGCGAACCTCGTCTGCCATAGCCGGCAACATACAGGATGGAGGTTGAAACGAGGACCGTTGCGTTGGCGCGGTGTCATGCGCTCAGACTGGTTGCACCGCGCACTCAACATTCAGGATGAATGTTGCTAAGATCGTCGGCATGGCGCAGCGCGGTGGGGCGGACGACGATCGACGCGCCCGCGGCGAGCAGACGCGGCGCGACCTGATCGAGGCGGGCCGAGAACTGTTCGTGGAACAGGGATTCTTCAATACCAGCATCGGCGACCTCGTGGCCAAGTCGGGCGTCGGCACGCGCGGTGCCTTCTACCACCACTTCAAGGACAAGGCCGAGCTGTTTCGCGCCGTGTTCGAAGACGTCGAGAACGACCTCACGCTTCGGTCTATCGCCGCTCCCCCGGCCGGCGTCGACCCATGGGAGCGGCTCACGATCGGTCTGCACGGGTTTCTCGAAGCGGCGACCGAGCCCGCCGTACAAAGGGTGATCCTCGTCGACGGTCCGGTGGTGCTGGGCTGGCAGACGCTGCGTGAAATCCAGGAGGGCAACAGCATCGCGCTCATCAACGACGTGGTCCGCGAGGCGATCGCAGCGGGCATCATCGACGACCAACCCGTCGGGGAGCTGACGCACATGCTCGTGGCCGCGCTCGAGGAGGCCTCGCTTCTGGTGGCGCACGCCGCAAATCCCACCACGGCTCGCCGCCGGGCCGCCAAGGTCCTCGACCGGCTGCTGCTTTCCTTCGCCGTCGAGCCCCGAAAAGTAGTGCGGCGGTAGTCATCCTGACTCAGGCCTTGGCCCGACGGCGCCGCTGTGAAAACGCACATTTCCGTAAATCGAATATAGCCCCTCTACAACCTGATACCCTCGCTATCAACCTCTGCAGTAGGAGACCCATGCAGCCCGAAGACATGATCTTGGTGAGCGTCGACGACCATCTCGTGGAGCCGCCGAACCTGTTCGAGGGCCGGGTCGCGAACAAGTACGCCGACGAAGCGCCGCGGGTGATCCGGCAAGCCGACGGCTCGGAGGTCTGGACCTTCAACGGTGCGATCATTCCCAACATCGGCCTCAACGCGGTGGCGGGGCGCCCGCGCGAGGAGTACGGCATCGAACCCACCGCCTTCGACGAGATGCGACCGGGGTGCTACGACATCCATGAGCGAGTCAAGGACATGGACGCCGGTGGTGTGCTCGGGTCGATGTGCTTTCCGTCCTTCCCCGGTTTCGCGGGCCGATTGTTCGCCACGCATCCCGACAAAGACCTCGCCCTTGCCGTCACCCAGGCGTACAACGACTGGCACATCGACGAGTGGTGCGGCTCCTATCCCGGACGGTTCCTGCCAATGGGATTACCCGTGCTGTGGGATCCGGAGTTGTGCGCCAAGGAGATCCGACGCAATGCCGAGAAAGGTTGTCACTCAGTAACCTTCACCGAGAACCCCGCCACCCTCGGCTTCCCCAGCTTCCACGACGAGTACTGGGATCCCATGTGGCGCGCACTCTCGGATACCGATACCGTGCTATCGGTCCACTTGGGGTCCTCGGGCAAGATCACGATGACTGCGGACAACGCTCCCATCGACGTCATGATCACGTTGCAGCCGATGAACGTCTGCTCGGCGGCCGCCGACCTGCTATGGTCGCGCGTCATCAAGCAGTTTCCCGACGTCCGGTTCGCGCTCTCGGAGGGCGGCACCGGCTGGATACCTTATTTCGTCGACCGGCTCGACCGCACCTACGAAATGCATCATTTATGGACGGGACAGGACTTCGGCGACCGGCTGCCCAGCGAGGTCTTCCGGGAGCGCTTCCTGACCTGTTTCATCGCCGACCCGATCGGTGTCAAGCTGCGCCACGACGTCGGCATCGACAACATCGCCTGGGAATGCGACTATCCGCACTCCGATTCGTCGTGGCCGACGGCCCCCGAGGAGCTCGCGCTTGTCATGGCCGGACTGCCAGACGACGAGGTCAACAAGATCACCTACGAGAATGCCTGCCGGTGGTATTCGTTTGACCCGTTCGAGCACCGAACCCGCCAGCAG